>JAWRJC010000046.1:0-20929 GCA_040307715.1 Clostridiales bacterium
CCCCGTCCGGGACAGCGATATAAGCATACAAGTTGACAATGCCCATGCGGCGGAGCGATTCCTCGAGTTTTTCGAAGAGCAGTCTGCCGACCCCTGTCCCCACCGCGTCCGGCGCCACATAGATCGTGATCTCACAGGACCACGCATAGGGCGGCCGGTCAAGGAACGGGCCGGCGTAAGCAAAGCCCTTCACCGCGCTGTTCTCCTCTGCCACAAACCAGGGATACCGCTCCATGACCTGCTGCATGTGCCGGACGTAGTCCTCAGGCGGCGGGGCAGATGCAGAAAAATGCACCGCCGTCGTCTTCAGATAGTGATCGAAGATCTGCCTGCAGGCTTCCGCATCCCGCAGATCCGCATCGCGTATGATAACCATCGTTTCCTCCCTTGCCGGACGGCAAATGGACTGCATCTCTTTGTGTATATGATACTCTATTTCCGCTCTCTCATTCCATAAAAAACGACCTGCGTACTGCAAGCAGGTCGTTTCTTAACTCTCATGAACTTTTCGTCGTGTTGTTAGATCGCGTACTTCTCTTTATATTCGTTGAACAACTGCGTGTACGCTTCGTTCTGCCGGTACTCCAGGCTGTTCTGCAATTCATGGGCACCGGCCACTTCGTCAGATTCCAGAATATCGACCGCCACATTGCTGCAGTGATCCGAGATTCTTTCGTAATCGGTCAGAAGATCGTTGAACACAAATCCGTTCTCCAGCGTGCACTCCTGCCGTGCCACTCTGTCGATGTGGTTGGATTTGAGCGCGTCGCAGAGATCGTCGATGACCTCTTCCAGCGGGTCAATCCTGCGCGCCTTTTCAACATCGCCGGTCACAAATGCGTCGATGGTCAGTTCTGTGATGTCGCTGACTGCCTGCTCGAGGACGTTGAGTTCCTCCATGCCCGGCGCCGAGAAGTTGATCTTCTTCGTCTCGATCTCCTCCACCGACTCACCGATGTTTCTCGCATGGTCGGATATCCGCTCAAAATCAGACAGCACGCGCAGGTACTTGTTGGCTTCTGTGGACTGGCTGTCCGACAGATCCTGGCGCGTGATCTTGGCCAGATAGATGCCCAGTTTGTCTTCGTACCGGTCGAGCACGCTCTCCAGTTCGAATACCTTCTTCAGGTCGGTCTTATCATATGTCTGCCGCGCCGCGACCGCATGGCGCACACTTTCGAGCGCCTTCTCCGCCATGGAGTCGATGACCATCTTGCTCTGCGCCAGTGCCAGTGCAGGATGACCGAGGAACCGGCTTTCCAGCCTGTCCATATCCGCCTGCTCGGCTGCCGCTTCTTCGCTCTCCGGGAAGAGCCAGCACACGATCCGCTCCAGCAGCCCGATCACAGGCGCCAGCACGATCACGACCGCGAGCCTGTACAGCGTATTCGTCAATGCGATCGTCACCATCGTCATCGTCATCTGCATGAACCCGAATCCGATGACCGCGTTCAGCGCATAGAAGACCACACCGCAGATGATCGCACCCAGCACATCGATGATCAGATAGACGAAGGCAGTCCTCTTTCCGTTGGTGCTCGCCCCGAGCGCGCTGAGCATGACCGGCACGGATGCGCCGATGCCGATACCCATGAGGATCGGGAACGCCATGTCGAACTGGACAGCCCCTGTCACAGCCAGTGCCTGCAGGATACCGACCGCCGCGCTCGCGCTCTGGATGACGGCGGTGATCAGAAGACCCGCCAGCACGCCGAGGACAGGGTTGGAAAAGCTCAGCAGCATATGGATGAATCGCTCATCCTCCCGCAGCGGTTCGATCGCGCCGGACATCATACTCATGCCGTACATCAGGACCGCAAAGCCGAGCATGATCCCGCCGATGTTCTTGCTGGTGGTCTTCTTCGCGAACATCCAGAGGGCGATGCCGCCCAGCGCCACAATGCCGGTCAGCATCGTGGTGTTCAGATACTTAGTGACACTTGCCCCGGATCCGCCCAGGCTGTTCAGACACAGGATCCAGCCGGTGATACTCGTCCCGAGGATCGCCCCCAGAACGACGCCGATCGCCTGCCGCACCCGCATCATGCCCGAATTGACGAAGCCGACGACCATGACAGACGTCGCGGACGACGACTGGATCACCGCGGTCACACCGGTGCCCAGCAGGATCCCCTTGATCGTATTGCCGGACAGCTTGTACAGGATCATCTCCATCTTGCTGCCCGCGACTTTCTTCAGCGAATCTCCCATGACGGACATGCCGAACAGGAACATGGCCACGCCGCCGAGAAGCGATACTATATTACTTGCATCCATTCGTTCTTTCTCCTCTTTACGATGTCTCAGTTTACTACGAAACTGCTCATATCTATATTAAAACTGATTACTATCCTAGTCACAAACGGAACCAATCCCTATTCCGTCACTTTATAATACCCTGTCAATGACAAATTTGCTGACTTATCTATGTAAAATCCATGTAAAACCTGCCTGTTTTTCAAAGAAAGGTTTCTTCCTCCGGAGAAAATGGGGTATTCTCATGCTGGAGGTATCTGAAATGATCTACTGTGTGGAAGACGACAGCAACATCCGCGACCTGATGCTGTATGCCCTGCAGGCAGCAGGCTATGAAGCAGCGGGCTTTGAAGAAAGCGGTCCGTTCTGGGAGGCGCTCAGGGAATCGCTTCCCGACCTGATCCTGCTCGACATCATGCTGCCGGAAGAAGACGGGCTCTCGATTCTTAAAAAGCTGCGGTCCGCGCAGGCGACCGCGGAGATCCCTGTCATCATGGCAACCGCGAAAGGCTCGGAATACGACAAAGTCATCGGGCTCGACCTCGGCGCGGATGACTATCTGGTCAAACCGTTCGGCATGCTCGAAATGGTGGCGCGGATCAAAGCCGTCTTAAGAAGGACCTCCCCCGTCACGCAGTCCGCTGTGCTCACCGCCGGCCCGATCTCGCTTGACCCTGCAAAACACACCGTGCTGGTGGACGGCAATCCCATCCCGCTGACCCTGAAAGAATTCGATATCCTCCGGCTCCTGCTCGAACACCCGGGGCAGGTCTTTTCGCGCGCCCAGCTGCTGGAAAAAGCCTGGGGCATCGACTACGCCGGTGAGACCCGGACCGTCGATGTGCACATCGGAACGCTCCGGACCAAACTGGGTGATGCCGGCCGTCTGATCACGACGGTTCGCGGTGTGGGGTACAAACTGGAGGTGCCGGATGACAAGTAAGATCTCCCGCTCCATCCTGCTCGTCTCCCTGCTGGTGTTCCTTGCCACGCTGTCCATCATCATGGTCGCTTCGTACAGTTACTTCTCCGGCGTGCAGAAAGAGCAGCTCGCGATCGAAAGCGAACTGGCCGCGCAGGGTGTCGCTCTTTCCGGCGACGACTACCTGCAGACGTTCGATGACGAAGAATACCGCATCACCTGGATCGACCAGGACGGCTCCGTTTTGTTTGACAACAAAGCATCCAGCGGCGGCATGGAAAACCACCTTGAACGCGAGGAAATCAAAGACGCGTTTGCGACCGGATACGGCGAAAGCCAGCGGTATTCGAATACGCTGTCAGAGCGATTCCTGTATTCCGCAAGACTGCTGCCCGACGGCACAGTCGTTCGCGTCTCGCATGCGCAGCTCACCCCCTGGTCCCTGCTGCTGGGATTTGCGCAGCCGATCTGTTTCCTGATCCTGCTGGCGCTGATCCTTTCTTACTGGCTGGCTTCCCGGCTGTCGAAAAAAATCACCGCCCCGATCAACCAGATCGACCCGGACAGACCTGAGACGTATATCCACAACGACGAATATCATGAGATCGCACCGTTGCTTATAAAGATGACACAGCAGCAATCGCAGATACAGAAAGATCAGGCGGAACTGGAAAAGACCTCCCGGATCCGCCAGGAATTCACCGCCAACGTATCACACGAACTGAAGACGCCGCTGCAGGTCATCTCCGGCTACGCAGAGCTGATGGAACAAGGGCTGGCCAAAGAGGAGGACATCGTACCCTTCTCCAGAAAGATCCACAACGAATCGCAGCGCATGACCAAACTGGTCGAGGACATCATCGAACTCACAAAACTGGACAGCGGCGGACAGGACCAGCAAAAAGAACTGGTGGACCTCTTCCGGATCGCCGGAAATGCGGTCGACAGTCTCCGCCCCGTCGCAGACAGCAAGACGATCGAGCTCACACTCGCCGGAGAAGCCGCCCCGATGACCGGCATCCCGCAGGTCCTCTACGGCATCCTCTACAATCTCTGCGACAATGCGCTCAAGTACAGCCCGGAAGGCAGTCATGTAATAGTCACTGTACAAAACCAGGCATCCCATGTTCAGCTGACTGTCAAGGACAATGGTATCGGCATCCCCGAGGAGCACCAGGCACGGATCTTCGAGCGGTTTTACCGCGTCGACAAGAGCCGCTCCAAAGAGGCCGGCGGCACAGGACTTGGCCTGTCGATCGTCAAGCACGGCGCGCTGATCCACAATGCGTCGATCGACTTAAAGAGCGCCCCCGGAGAAGGAACGGAGATCACCGTCCGCTTTCCAAAGAGCGCATGACCTGAAGGGCGTATGCCCGGTTCAAGAAACTGCCGGCTCCTCCGGGAAAAACAGCCGGCGCAGGTTTTCCGGCATCGACCGGAACATCATGGCGACGACCGTTTCGGCCGGCGTGATGTTGTCATGCAGCAGCCACTCCCGGGTCATGCCCAGTGCACCGTAACAGTAGAGCCGGATGCTGTACATGGTCTGGGTGTCCAGCGATTCCCCGCCGAGGATAGCCTTCGCCTCCGCCGTGTACCGGTCCGCAAAATACTCCAGCATATACTGCCACAGTGGGTTCTGAGATGTGTCTTCATACGTCCGCTTATAAAAGATAAAGTCCCGCCGCATCCGGTTCATCGCCTGCGCGGAAGACGCCTCAGACAGGACATCTGTCTGAAAGGCATCGTGGAAGAAGATCCAGGCGACCAGATCGTATTTATCTTTAAAATGGTAATAGAATGTCGGGCGCTCGATCTCCGCCACCCGGCAGATTTCTGTTACCCTGATTTTTTCGATGGGCTTTTTCACCATCAACTGTTTCATCTTGTCCGCGATCCAGACTTTTGTTCTCTCCGCCATAGTACTCCCCTGGCTTTTCTTACAAAAATGCAGTATTGTACACATTTCTTTCATAATCATACTTTTGTAAGTGTAAAGAGACAAGCGCTTTGTTTACAATCCAGTCATAAAAAGCGAACACCAATGGAAAGTGAGGGATAGAGATGGATTTTTTGACACTTGCAAAAGAACGGTATTCAGAGCGATTCTTCGACAGCCGCCCCGTTGAGCAGGAAAAACTGGATAAGATCCTGGAAGCCGGCCGTGTTGTTCCCACGGCGTGCAATTATCAGCCGCAGAAGTTCTTCGTGATCCGCAGCCCCGAGGCCATGGCCAGGCTGAAGACGGTGACGAACTTCCACTACAACGCACCGCTGATGATCCTGGTCTGCTACGACATTTCTGAAGTCTGGACCAACCCGGGTGACCGGTACTACCAGTACTACAACTCCGGAGAACAGGATGCCAGCATCGCTGCGACGACCATGATGTACGAGGCAGAGGAGCTGGGTGTCCACACCATCTGGATCCGGGGCTTTGACTCCAAGGCTGTTGTGGATACGTTCGGACTCCCGGAAAACGTGATCCCGGTCATGATGCTGGGGCTTGGCTATCCGAATGAAAGAGCAAAAGCCAACGCCTGGCATTATAAAAGAAAGCCGATCGAGGCGTTCGTGCAGGAACTGTAAACAGGCAGACACGGCAAGTCTGCATACAGGAATCGCTGAAAGGAGCAATACACCATGCATTTTACAGGAACCCGTACTGGCCGACCTGGCCGCTGTTGGAGATCACGCAGGGCTGCACCCACAACGCCTGCAAATTCTGCACAATGTACAGAGACCTTTCGTTCAGGGTGTCGCCGATGGAATGGATCGAAGAAGACCTGCAAGAACTTGCAAAGAGTGATCCGGATGCCCGGACGCTGCAGCTGCTGTCCGCCAACCCGCTGGCGCTGTCCTACGACAAACTGGTGCCGATCCTGGAGATGATCAATAAGTACCTGCCGAAGATGGAGTACATCTATGCCGCGACCAGAGTGACGGACATCCGCAACAAGACGGTCGGGCAGCTGAAACACTTGAAAGAGCTCGGCATCCGTGAGATCTCCCTCGGGATCGAAAGCGGGGACGACTGGACGCTCGAGCGGATCAATAAAGGCTACCGCTCCGCGGATATCCTCGAGCAGTGTCACAAACTGGAGGAAGCGGGCATCGAATACTGGATGACCTTCCTGAACGGCGTTGCGGGCCGGGAGCACAGCCGCGAGCACGCCGTCAACTCCGCGAAGATCTTCAACCAGTGCAAGCCGATGCTGGTCGGGACCGGCGGTCTGACGCTGTTCCCGGGCACGCCGCTGCTGGAAGAAGCGCAGCGCGGCGAGTTCGATCCCCTCTCAGAGAAAGAAATGCTGGAGGAACTCAGGACTTTCGTCGAGCACCTCGACATCGACTGCAGTTTCACCACGCACCATACTGTCGCCGCCAACCTGACCGGCCCGCATTTTCTGGCACGCAAAGAGAGGATCCTCGCTACGCTGGATCAAATGATCAAGCAGGGAAACCTGGATCTCATGGCTGCGATCAGAAGAAACAAAAGCCATTTATGATTTGCGGCCTCTGCTGTCCACACGGGTGAGCGATTCCTCTTTCTTCTTCGGCAGGAACAGCGGGACAGACTCCACGATGACATTCGATGTCTCCAGTCCGAACCACCGCAGCGGATTGCCGGCGAGTCTGCGGATATAGTACTTGGTGTGGATCAGCATGCTGTCAAAGGAGGACAGATCTCCTTCCATCGGCATCATCTTGCGGATCAGGCAGAACTTGAACGTGCCGATGGGCGACGCGCCGTAAATGGAGTGTTTGCGGTTTTGCGGCGGCAGTTCTCCGGACCGCAGGAGATCATCCACGATCTGCCGCAGATAGACGTTGACGCTCTGGGTGACTTTAAACCCCAGGTTGAGGTTGACCCGGAACAGATAATCCGTGCCGAACGTTTCGACTTCGTACTCACGCTGGTGAGGCTGGTCTGTGGTGTTGACACTGATAAACCAGTAGGCATCCGCCCGCTTGGGATCCCTGTTCAAAATGGAGTACAGAATATCCCGGTCGATCTCCTCAAAGCCTTCTCCTTTGGACAGGTACACGAGATTGTTCGCGCAGAACGGCACCTCGCTGTCCTCCTTCAGCGCCTTGATGTCCGCCGCATAATCGGGCAGCCGGAGCTTGACGCTCTGCATCCGCTCGATCCGGGTCCCTCTGTACCAGCTGATCATGATGTGCAGGATCAGCAGAGAGAGAATGATGGCGACGTAACCGCCGATCGTGAATTTGCCGAGGCTGGACACGAAGAATACGCCCTCGATCGCACCGAACACGGCGGCGAACAGCACCGCCGCGACCCTTTTTTTGTGCAGCACGCCGATGTACACCGTGAAGAGCACCGTCATCATCAGCATGCTGATCGTGATCGCAAGACCATATGCGTTCTCGATCCGGGAGCCGCTGCGGAAATACAGGACGACGACCACGCACAGCGCCCACAGCAGTTTGTTGATCACGGGGATGTAGATCTGCCCTTTTGTGTCGCTGGGGAATCGCACATTCAGGTGCGGCATCAGGTCCAGGCTGGCCGCCTCGTGTACGAGCGTGTAACTGCCGCTGATGAGCGCCTGGCTGGCGATGATGGCCGCAATGGCGCTGAGGATGATCGCGGCAGGCCGGAGTCCCGGCGCAAGCATCATATAGAACGGATTGATATCTTCAACGGCGGCGAGCGCTGTGTCGCCGCTGTTCCGGATGACCCAGGAACACTGACCCATGTAGTTGAGGATCAGGCACACTTTGACGAGCGGCCAGCTGATCATGATGTTTTTCTTGCCGACATGGCCCATGTCGGTATAAAGCGCTTCCGCACCGGTGGTGCAGAGGAAGACGCTGCCGAGGATCATGATGCCCGCCTTGTTCGCCGGGCTGAACAGGACTTTGACTGCATAGACCGGATTGAACGCGCGGAGGATGCTGAGGTCGCCCGCGAAGAGCAGGGTGCCGGTCACGCCGAGGAACAGGAACCAGATCATCATGACCGGTCCGAACAGTCTGCCGATGTGGCTCGTCCCGTTTTTCTGGATCAGGAACAGCGCGCTGATGATGGTAAGTGTGATCACGATCACGACGACCTGCCCGCTGCCGAGCACCTTATCCATGAAGGAAATACTCCGGAGGCCTTCCACCGCCGCCGTCACGGTGACCGCCGGGGTGAGGACACCGTCGGCCAGCATCGTGCAGCCGCCGATCATTGTCGGCAGGATCAGCCATTTGCCGCAGTTCTTGACCAGGCTGTACAACGCAAAGATCCCGCCCTCGCCGTGGTTGTCCGCCCGGAGAGCGATCAGTACGTGTTTGACCGTCGTCAGCAGCGTGATCGTCCAGATCACAAGAGACAGCGAGCCAATAATAAACGCCTCGTCGACATGCCCCAGTCCGCCGTTTCCGGCGACGATCGATTTCATAACATACATGGGAGATGTTCCGATGTCGCCGTACACGATCCCGATCGTGACGAGGAACATGCCCATGCTGATCTTTCTGCTTTTATCTTCTTCCATAACCGATATGATACTCGCTCTCTGTTTTCGGTTCTATCACAGCATGCAAATGCCGACAGACCTACTGCGCTTGTCGGCTTACTCTGTGTCCGCTTTTCCCGCCGGCACCAGGTCTGATTTAACGGGGAAGATGCCGGACCCTGTACCACGCCCAAAATCCATCCAGGGTGAGCCGGTCACCCGGACCCTCAATCAGCCTGATCAAGTTTCCATGCCGATATTATACCACCGTTGAGACAAAGGGAGCATCGCATGTATAAATGTATCGGCAAATCCATTTGCTGTTGTCTGTATAAAGGAAACGTGTTCAATAAAAAAGACACCCGAAGGTGTCTTTCTTTTCTGCTTACTCGGCGTCTTCGCCGACTGCTTCAGTCTCTTCCGCAGCCGGTTCCTCGGTTTCTTCCGCCTCCTCGTCCACATCTTCTTCAGCGCCTTCTTCAGCGAACTGGATGAAGGGAAGCACATCGACGGTGTAGGTATCCGTTTCCTCTCCCGGCACCTTTGTCATATTCCAGAGAAGCGCGGTCACTTTGCAGGAACCGTCTTCATCCGACTCAAAACGGTACGGGATCAGACCCGCCAGTGTGAGAACACCGACCCCGCAGAGTACTTTTGTGATCGTTTTCATACTACTACCTCTTTCTTATTCTGATATACCTTCTTTACAGCCCTTTGCAGCTTTGCTACAGCGGTTTCTTGCGTCCGCAGTTCGTGCAGAACGCACCGTGGTTTTCGACGCCGCAGTCCGGGCAGAACCACCGCACCGGACGTGGCTTGCCGCAGGCCGAGCAGAAATTGCTGTTGTTGACCTGCCCGCATTCGCAGGTCCAGTCTCCTGTGGCGGCAGCTGCCGGCGCCGGTGCCGCGGGCGCCGCGCCCGGATCGGGATACTTGTTCGGCAGCAGGACGTGCTGGATCTCCTTGCCCATGAAGACACATTCGTTGAAAGCGGGACCGTTGACCTGATCCGGCCGTGCTGACGGATCGGACAGTTCGAACTCGATCTCCGAGAACCACGGATGCTTGATGTACATATGCACATTGAATGTGTACTCATAGCGGTACTGCTTCGGGTCGTAGCTTTCATAGGTGCCGTCTTCGAGTTCGCGCTTGACCTCTTCCTCGTCCTCGACGATCTCCACGTCGACGGCATTCAGCATGAGCCGGGTGATGACGTCGGGGTTCTTGGCCCGCCAGTCATTGTCGCCGGACACCACGAATTTGCCGGTGCCGCTCTCCGCGTAGATCTTCGTATCAAAGCCGCGGATAAAATCCGGATTGAACTTTGCCAGCGCTTCTTTGTTCTCTTCTCTGTACGCAAGATGGTTTTCCACATCCTTCACGGTCATTTTCTTTTTGCCGTGTACGAACGGGGACATCTTGGCGGAACACTTTCCGCAGAGAAGTCCGTCGGCGAGTTTGACCTTTCCGATCAGTCCCAGTTCCTTGCCGCAGATACAGCACTCACCTGTCTTGAACAGTGGCATAGCGATCCCTCCTTATCTATGGTCTCTCAACGCCGGGGCTGAAGCTCCGGCAGCCCGTTGTCATCTTCTGCTTTCATTGTACTCGTTTCCCCTGAAAAAGGCACCGCTTTTCCGGGAATCGCTCTTTCACCAGATGAAGGGAATGAGCTTTTTCGTCCGTGCTTTGTAATCGCGGTATGCCTCGCCGAAGTCCTGTTCAAGGCGTTTCTCCTCGCTGCGCACCTGGATCATCATAATGAGAATGTATGCAGCAAACACCGCCGCCGCCTTCCACGACCCGAGAAAGATCACCACACCGAGGTAATAGAGAAACACACCGAGCAGCATCGGGTTGCGGCAGATCCTGTACGGGCCGTCTGTCATCAGTTCGCTCGTGCGCGGGGCGACTTCGTGGTTGAACGCATCCATCGGGTTGCCGCGGCCGACAAGACGCATGTAAACGATCGACCAGATGCTGAGCCCGATCCCGAGAACCGCCAGCACGGCAAGGCAGGCGGTCCGCCCCGCACCGGGATGCACGCCGCCATGCGTACCGCCGCTGACCCACCACATGATGCCGGGAATCAGCAGCACGAACATCACAAGTCCCATCAGATAGCCGACAAGATCATTCTTCTTCATACCATCCCCATTGCCGCACTTTCAGACCAGCTCTTACTTCTTGTACAGTTCGACCGGATCCCAGCCTTCATCCTGGAAGTAATTGATATCCAGGCCGTTCAGATTGACGTAGTCCGAAACGGTGATCTTTCTGTTCTCCGCGCGGGCCGCGTCGTCGCTGTAGACCGTCGTGAAGTCCTCGTAGTAGTCGCCGAACAGCGCCTTCGCGCTTTCGTCGAAGTCTGCGCCGGACGCGACTTCATCGAACGAGGTGACCGTGTAGCCGTTCTCCTGATCTCCTGTCATATGCATGACGCCCGGGAAATCCCCGCCGGAAACGCACTTGAGCGTATCGCCTTCGATGGTGTAGTTGTAGACCTCAAAGCTCCCGTAGACGGCCACGTCGTCCGGGTTGGTGAGATCTTCCGCGAAGATCGTCACGACCGGGATGCTGACATCCGCCGCGTCAAAGTTCTTCGTCACTTCTTCACACATGTACTTATACGCAGCGATCTCGATCGGATCGTCGCCGCCGTAGCCATACGCAGCGCCGTCCATGACCGGGCTCTCCGCCTCTTCGGCCGCGGACGTGTCCGCTCCTTCCGCGGATGCCGCACTGTCACCGCCGCCGCACCCGCTCAGGCAGAACGCCGCAGCAAGTGTCATCATCAGTACGACTGCCAACAGTTTCTTTTTCATTGTATTATCCTCCTTCTTCAACTTGTTATATCTGAGCATCCTCGTCGGTGATGCTTACGATATCATCGTTGCTGAGCAGCGACAGATCGGAGCGGTTCATCCGCCCGTTGTGCTGCTCGATGACCTCGTCAACCAGGTTGCGCACGCCGCGCGCATTGCCGAAGTCTTTCTTTGCCATCTCGCGTTCGATGAGCGCCCGCAGTACATCCGGGCTGATCTCCGCCTCGTAGCCGCGCCGCTCAAGATCGCTGTTGAAGATCGCCGCGAGTTCGTCCGGCGAATAGTCCGGGAATTCGAGCACCCGCGGCAGCCTGCTCCGCAAGCCCGGGTTGCTGTCCAGGAACGCTTCCATCTCCTTCGTATACCCCGCCAGAACGACCGCCAAGTTGTCCCTGTTGTTCTCGATCTCGCTGACCAGCGTGTTCACCGCTTCCATGCCGAAGGTATCCCCTTCACCTGCCACGAGCGAATACGCCTCGTCGATAAAGAGAATGCCGCCGAGCGCCGACCGTACAACGTCCTTGACCTTCATCGCCGTTTCGCCCTGGTACCGGCCCACGAGATCCGCGCGCACACATTCCACGAACACGTCCGGCCGCTTCAGCAGGCCAAGGTGGTAGTAGATCTTATTGAGCAGCCGCGCTACGGTCGTCTTGCCCGTGCCCGGATTGCCCGTGAAGACCATATTGAGCGGGATCGGATTCGAAGCGATGGCAAGGCCTCTTTTCTTGCTCTCGTTCTGGATCCGCACCGCGTGCACAAACCCGTTCACTTCCTCCTTGACGGATGCCAGGCCGGTGAGCGCGTTGAGCTCCGCCAGGCACGTATCGAGGGTCGAAAGGTCGCTCGTCATTTCGCCGAAATCCTCCGCCTCGAGCACCTGCAGATCCTCCACAGCGAGCGATTCGAAGTTCTCGGAAAGGCGCATCGCCTGCCGCTCCAGCGCTTCATCGAGGAGCCTGCGCGCATACCGGGCATTGTCGAACGTCTCGTCGACCTTTTCCTTCTCGATCTTCGCCAGGATCACCTGCCGCGCTTCCTTCTTGATGGCGAACTGCCTGCCCGCCGCCATGCTGACGAGGATGTCCACGAGCTCGTCCGCCGTGTAATCCCCGATGTGGATCTTGTGGTCAAACCGCGACGCGAGCCCCGGGTTCGCAGACTGGATCATCTCGTTCATCCGGTCCCGGTACCCCGCCAGGATGCAGCAGTACTCGCCGCGGTGGTCTTCCATGTCCTTGAGCAGCGTGTCGATCGCCTCGGTGCCAAAGTCCTTCTCATCGCCCTTCTTAAAGAGCGTGTACGCTTCGTCGATGAAGAGCGTGCCGCCCCGTGCTGCTTCGATGACCGCTGCCGTCTCCTTGGCCGTCTGGCCGATGTACTGCCCGACCAGCTTGCCGCGGTCCACCTCCACGAACACGTCCCCCGTGAGGAATCCCATGTCGTGCAGCATCCGCCCGATGATGCGGGCGACCGTCGTCTTGCCGGTACCGGGGTTGCCGGTGATGATGAAGTAGTACCCCTGCTTGCCCTGCGCCTTGCCGAGCGCCTTCGCGCGCATCGCGTCGATCTGGAATCGCTTGTACATCTTGTCGAGCTGTTCCTTGACGCCCTCCATGCCGATGACGCCGTCAAAATAGCGCGCCACCTCCGGGGAATACCGGTCGTTGCCCCTGTACATGACGTGCAGGAATCGCTCATCGTCCGGATCCACGGACCACGCGGCACCTTCCGCATCATTGCCGGCTCCAGCCGCAGCGATTCCGTCTCCGGCGCCTGCCGCACCATTGCCGGTGCCGGCCTCTGCGATTCCCTCTCCGGCGCCTGCCTCATCCTCTAATTTGGTGCCAAGCTGCTCCGTCTCTTTTTCCTGCGCGCGGTATTCCTCCGCCTTCTGCTCGACCGCGTCGCTGTGGTGCGCATTGTCGAAGAACGAACCGACGCACTCGCCGTTCGCATACTGCGCTTCCTTGACGGTGCCGTCCGGATACGTGATCGTAAAGCGGCCGTTCCTCTCGTCGCCCGCGAACTCGCCTTCGTACACCACGCCGTCCGGGGAGATCATCCGGCCATGTCCCTTCCGGATGTAGGTATTGTCCACGATCGGCATCGGGCCTTCGTACTTCCAGCCGCTAAGAGCCTGGTTTTCACGTTCCGGACCATACCAATACTCCACGTCACCGATCGTTTCGTACCCTTTCTGCGTCGCCTCCATCACGTCGCTGTTGCTGAACTCCGTGCGGCAGTGCCCGTCGATCATGTCGTTGTGGTACTCCGCGATATACTTCACGCTGACCGTGTTGTCATCGTTGAAATAGATGGTCGTACCCTTCCCCTCGCGGAGGTTGTGCGACCATTCGCCGTCGTACTCGCTGTGGTTGCTCGGGAAGGTCGCCTTGCCGTGGCCGTGCCACTGGTCCTTCAGGAACGAGCCCGTGTAAACGCGCCCGTCATGATAGTGCATCATACCCCGGCCGGTGATCTCGCCGTTGACCAGATCCCCGCGGTAAAAATCCCCGTTTTCGAAAGTCAGTTCGACCCTGCCGTCATCCAGGTAGTTGACCCTAGCGTTCATTGTTGCCTCTCCGAATTCACCAAAATGCTCCATTTGGAAACAAACCAACACCTGTCATTTTTGAGACACGTGTCAGTGGAGGTCTGCGCCCACGCTTTTCCTCCATGGAATCGCTCATTCCCCTATCCAGTGGAGTCCTGCTCCCATGTTTTCAACACGCTTCGCAACCCATCCACTTTTGGCCTGCGCCGCCTACCGGCACAACCGCACCACCCGGCGCCTGACCGGTCTGCGGTTCCTCGCGATTCCTCACTTCTGCAACGCGTGCAGCACCTGCATCTTCGCGTCTTTATATGCAGCCACCTGCTGTTTAGCCGCATCGCCCGGCGCCTCCGCGAACATCACCGCAAAGGCATTGCACACCTCCACGACCGCCGCTTCCGCCGTCTTGCCGCTCATCACGGCGTCCTCGATGCGCTCCATCAGCAGCACATCATCCAGGATATCCGACAGATCCTCGTTCTCCTCGACGCAGCTGTCGAGCGCGCCGGCAAGGCGCACGAGTTCCCCGTCTTTATCAAGACCCTCTTCGATCTGGCGGATCGCCGCCTTCTTCAGGATCTCTTTTTCTTCCGCCAGCAGGGCTTCATCCGCCGCATTCGCTTCTGCGCCGGCTGCTGGATTCCTTGCTTCCTTCATCTCTGCCATAGCAACTCCTTTTACGTTTTTCCGTTGCTATTATGATACCGCCCCGCCCGCCAAAATCCAAGAGGCACCACGGCCTCAGCACGAAAAACTCCGCCCACGAAAACTCCGCCGCACGAAAAAACCGCCCGCCCCGCAGGACGAGCGATTCCTTACTTGTGATCTGTCAGCCTACCGCTTCACTTTCTCCGCGAGATACGCGCTGACTTCCTCCGCCGTCTCGAGCGCTGCCACATCCGCCGCAATGGCGTCCGCCTCAGCCTTGCTCCAGCGGCTGATCTCATAGCGGGTCTTCAGCACCGATGTCGGCGCCACCGAGAACTCATCGAGCCCGTAGCTGATCAGCAGCGGGATGAGCATCGGGTCGGCCGCCGCTTCGCCGCACATGCCGACCGGGATCCCCGCCTCTTTGCCTGCCTTGATAATGGCTTCGAGGGCGTGCAGGACCGCCGGGTCATACGTGTTGTACAGGTACGCGACGTTGCTGTTGCCGCGGTCCGCCGCCATGATGTACTGCGTCAGATCGTTCGTGCCGATGCTGAAGAAATCGCAGTACTTCGCGAGCACAGGCGCCATGATGAAGGCCGCCGGGGTCTCGATCATCGTGCCGACCTTGGGCATGGGCATACCGAGCTCTTCCGCGAGCTCCGCGACCATTGCCTTCGCCTCCTTGAACTCGGAGATGGTGGTGATCATGGGCAGCATGATCCAGAGGTTGCCGGTCGTGTCCGCATTCGCGCGGATCATCGCGCGCAGCTGCAGCCGGTACGAGTCTTTGTTCTTCAGGCAGTACCGAATCGCCCGGTAGCCGAGGAACGGGTTTTCTTCCTTGACAAGATTCATGTACGGAATCTCTTTGTCCCCGCCCACGTCGAGCGTACGGATGATGACCGTCTTACCCTCGAGCGTGTCGCAGACCTTCTTGTACCCTTCGTACTGTTCGTCTTCGCCCGGCATGCTTGAACGGTCCATGAACAGGAACTCGGTCCGGTACAGGCCGATGCCTTCGCCGTCGCGGTCTCTGGCCTGGATGCCGTCCTTCGGATTGCCGATGTTGCAGAAGACTTCCTTCTTCTCGCCGTCCGCGGTGAGGGTCGGCTTGCCGACGAAGGCGCGCAGGCGTTCCTTCTCCTCGAAGTACGCGGCGCGTTTTGCTTCATACTCTGCCTGCTGGTCCATCGTCGGGTCGTTGATGACCTGGCCGTTGATCCCGTCGACGATGACAAAACTGCCGTCCTTAAGCGTGGCGACCGCCTGCTGCACGCTGAGCACAGCCGGGATCTCCAGCGCACGCGCCAGGATCGCCGAATGGCTGGTCATGCCGCCGCTTTCGGTGACGATGGCGACGACGTTTTCCTTGTTGAGGCCTGCCGTCATGGACGGAGTGAGGTCGTTGACCACGAGGACCGTGCCGGGGGGCAGCGTTCTGAGGTCTGTTTCCTCGATCCCGAGCAGGATCTTGAGCAGCCGGCTCTTGATGTCGTTGACGTCCGTGGCGCGCTGGCGGGTGAGTTCGTCCTCCGCCATGGAGAACATGCTCGCGAACATGTCGAGCACGGTCTCCGCCGCAGCCTCGGCGCATTTATTGTCGTTCTTGACCAGATCATCCATCTGGCTGATCATGAACGGGTCGCTGAGCATTGTCTCATGCGCCCGGATGATCATAGCCTCCTTCGGGTTGACCGAGGCTTCCATCTCTTCGGCCAGCTGACGGGTCTGCTCTTTGAGCTTGTCGACCGCGTCATGGAGACGGTCGAGCTCTTTGTGCACCCCGATGACGGGGCGCTGTTCGTAGGTGATCTGCTGCTGGCTAACGGTCACGACCTTGCCGATGCCGATGCCCTCAGACGCAGCGATTCCTTTCAGCATAGCGGATACCTCCCTGGCTCTGCCTATTCTTCACCGAGGCCGTTGTCGATCATCTCGACCGCTTTGGCCATCGCAGCCTCTTCATCCGGACCGTCCGCGCGGACTTCGAGCTCGGTGCCGCACTTCAGCGCCGCCGCGATGATGTTCATCAGGCTCTTGGCGTTGACTTCCTTATCTCCCGCAACGAGGAAAATGTCGCTGTCGAACTTCGCCATCTCCGCGACGAAGACCGATGCCGGACGCATATGAAAACCCTGGGAATTTACGACTTTTGTTTTCTGAGATACCATAGTGATCCTCCTTATCGTTATCTGAATGGCCGGGGCGATCCTCTACGGAATCGCTCTGCCGGACACTCTTATTATATACGCTTTCGTTACGCCTGCGGCTGCTTTTTCTTCAGGATCATCAGCATGAGCATCCCGGCTGCCGCACCTGCCACGAGGGCGATGAGGTAACCGAAGACGTTCGTGACGACCGGGAAGACGAAGATGCCGCCGTGCGGAGCCATCAGTTCGCAGCCGAACAGCATGGACAGCGCGCCGCCGAGCGCCGAACCGACGACGCAGGACGGGATGACGCGGAGCGGGTCAGCCGCCGCATACGGGATCGCGCCTTCTGTGATGAAGCACAGACCCATGATGTAGTTGACCGGGCCTGACTTGAGCTCTGTGTCGGTCCAGCGGTTCTTGAAGAACGTGGTCGCAAGAGCGATGGCGATCGGGGGGATCATACCGCCGATCATGACCGCCGCCATGATGCTGTAGTTGCCGGACGCGAGCATGCCGACGCCGAAGACATATGCCGCCTTGTTGAACGGGCCGCCCATATCGATGGCCATCATGCCGGCGACGATCATGCCGAGCAGGACAGCGGAGCTGTCGCCCATGCTAGCTAGACCGTTGGTCAGGCCGTTGTTCAGCATGCCGATGACCGGGTTGACCGCGAACATCACGACTGCCATCAGGGTGATGCCCAGAAGCGGAATGATCAGGACCGGCATCATGCGCTGCACGAAGTCGGGCGCTTTCTCAAAGGCTTTCTGCAGCATCTTGACGATGAGGCCGCCCACAAAGCCGGCCAGCAATGCGCCGAGGAAGCCGGATACCGCCGCGCTGTCGCCGCCGGGCGCCGCGAAGGTGCAGCCGATGGCAGCCATGGAGCCGCCTGTGAAGCCAACCGCGATCGCGGGCCGGTCACCGATGCTCTGCGCGATGAAACCTGCCAGGACAGGCAGCATGAAGTTGAAGGCGATGCCGCCGGCGCCTTTGAAGAATGCCGCCAGGGCTGTGTAAGTACCGAAGTCGCCGTCGCGCGGAGCGCCAGCGATCGTATCGATCAGGAACGCCAGCGCGATCATGATACCGCCGCCGATGACGAAGGGCAGCATGTAGCTGACGCCGTTCATCAGGGACTTGTAGATCTTGCGGCCGAAGCTCTCGTTGTCGGATGCGGCTTCTTCCGCCGCCGCCTCTGCAGAAGCTTCATAGACCGGGCAGCTGTCGCTCAGCGCTTTGTTGATCAGTTCTTCCGGCTTGTTGATGCCGTCCGCGACCTTGGTCTTGTAAACTTTCTTGCCGGCGAATCTCGCCATGGCGACCTGTTTGTCCGCCGCGACGATGATGCCTTCCGCCGCCGCGATCTCTTCCGCAGTCAGCAGGTTCTTCGCACCGCCGGAGCCATTGGTTTCAACTTTGATGGAGATGCCCATTTCCTCCGCCTTCTGGTTGAGGGCTTCGGCTGCCATGTAGGTGTGGGCGATGCCGGTCGGGCACGCGGTGACCGCGAGGACGCGCGGGAAGCTGCTCTCCGCTGCTTCGGCTGCAGCAACTGCTGCGCCTTCCGCCGCCTCTTCTGCAGCTGCCTCAGCGGGCGATTCCGCGGGAGCCTCCGCCTCTTCGGGGAACTTCGCCGCTTCGGCCTTGTTGAGGATCTCGAGGAACTCTTCTCCTGTCTCTGCCGCAAGCAGTTCCTTGCGCAGGTTCAGATCCATCAGCAGGGTCATCAGGCGCGCGAGCACTTCGAGGTGCAGGTCGCCGTCCATCGGCGCCGCGATCATGAAGACCAGGTTGGAGGGCTGGCCGTCAGGCGCATTGTAATCGATGCCGCCGGGCACGGTCATGGCAGCCAGGCCGGGATTGCAGACTGCGTCGCTCTTGCAGTGCGGGATGGCAATGCCTTCGCCGATCGCTGTCGTCCCTTCGCTCTCGCGCTTCAGGATCCCCTGGGTATACACTTCTTTGTCGGTCAGATTGCCGGCTTCATCGTGCTTGTCGATCAAAGCGGCGATCGCCTGTTCCTTGGTTTCGACATCTGCGTTGATGATGATCGAGGCCGGTTTGAGCAGATCTTGGATCTTCATTCGGACATTCTCCTTTCGATCTCTTCTCTGGTGGCCAGTCCCGGCGAGCAGGCTGTTGCGGAGCCCGCAGCTGTGCCGAGCAGCATGGCGTATTGATAATCTTGTGTTTTGATATATCCAGCCAGGAAGCCCGCGACCATACTGTCGCCGGCGCCGACGGAATTCACTGTGTTGCCGGGGATCGGATCCTGGACGATGACGTCGCCCCGCTCGCTCACGAGCACCGCCCCCTTCGCACCGCGCGAGATGATGACATTGCGCGCGCCTCTAGCCCGGAGCTCTTTCGCCCCTTCGATGATCTCTTCGGTCGTCTGCATTTCTCTTCCCAGCATCTCACCCAGCTCGTCGTTGTTGGGTTTGATGAGGAACGGATGATACGGCAGCACCTTGAGCAGCAGATCTCCTGTCGCGTCGACCACGACCGGAAGCCGCGTGCCGTCACTGCCCGCAGCGCCGCCTTCCCGCGCAACGCTCAGCCGGGCCAGGATCTGTTCGTAGGTGTCCTCCGGCATCGTCTTAGGCACAGAACCGGAGATGACCAGGATGTCGTCGGCGGTCAGGGTGTCGATCTTCTCGAAGAGCGATGCAACAGCCTCTTCGGTGATGTGCGGCCCCTGCCCGTTGATCTCGGTCTCTTCGCGTCTGCCCGTCGCCGGGTCGGTCTCCCCTTTGATCTTGACGTTGACGCGTGTGATGCCGCCCGCCGGGTCGAGCTCGATGAAGTCGGTGCGGATGCCTTTCTCCTGCAGGCCCTCGACGAGCGCCTTGCCGGTCCAGCCGCTGACAAACCCGAGCGCGGTGTTCTCCACCCCGAGCGTGCTGAGGATCGTCGAAACGTTGATCCCCTTGCCGCCGTAGAAGTACTCTTCGCTGGCGGTCCTGTTCGTGGCCCCGATCTTCAGCTGATCCATGAAGACCAGATAATCGATGGCCGGGTTGAATGTCACGGTATAGATCAATCGATCACCTCCTTGACGATGGTCATGGCTTTGTATTTTTCTTCGGGACAGCGGTCGGTGAGCAGGCAGCAGTCCTTGATCTGCCCGAACGTCACCGCGGTCTCAACACCGAATTTACTGCTGTCCGCGAGGATGTACGTGATGTAGGCGTGCCGGATGGCCTCGGTCTTGACGATGGCCTCGTCCAGGTCCGGCGTGGTCAGGCCGGCGTCTTCCGTGATGCCGTTGGTGCCGAGAAACGCCTTGGTAAAGTGATACTGCTTCATGTTCTCCGCGGCGACGATGCCCGAGACCGCCTCGGTCGTGGGCTTGGGCCGGCCGGAGAGGATGATGACCCGGAAGCCGCGCTCAGCGAGCCGCATGGCGTGGCGGATGCCGTTCGTGACGTAGGTCGCCTTGTCGTTCTCCAGGCATTCAACGAGCAGGCCGGTCGTCGTGCCGGCGTCAATATAAACAAAATCATCGTCGTTGACCAGGGTGGCGGCGTAGGCGGCGATGGCACGTTTTTCATCCACGTGGATCGCAGCTTTTTCCGTCATCTCCTGTTCTCTGGCGATGATCCTCTTTGACTTTTCGGGCAGAACAGCGCCGCCGAAAACCTTTTTCAGAACGCCGGCTTCCGCCAGATCCTGAATGTCTCTCCTGACCGTGGAATCGCTCACCTGCATGAGCACAGCAAGTTCATGGACTTCCACTGCCCCGTGTCTCTGGAGCTGTTCCCTGATGATCGTGTGCCGTTCCTGCTGCAGCATGGCGGTTCCCCTTCCCGGCGGTGCGTTTCTCAAGGCTCTTTGCATCCGCCGCGGTGCTGTTCCTATATTCTATTGATCTTTTGTCACAGCATGACTCTCTTATCACACAGCATGACTCTGTTGCCACCATCTTATACGCAAACTAGCGCAAAGTCAATCAAACCCGCCTAAATACAATCAAAATACATCAATCAAGTTCAGCAAAAAAGACCCGGCAGGGTTTCTCCGCCGGGTCTGGTTTTCGATTCTCTGTGACAGATTATCCCTTGCTGCGCACCGCCCGCAGGACC
>JAWRJC010000047.1:0-11230 GCA_040307715.1 Clostridiales bacterium
TGCCGGATCCCCGCTGGGGTGATTGTGTGCAAAGACGACTCCGTAGGCGCCTCTGCGTATGGCTCCGCGGAACACTTCCCGCGGGTGTGTGATACTGCTGGACAGATCACCGATCGAAACCGTTTCGCAGGCGATCTCGCCTCCTTTGGCGTCCACCAGCAATACTTTGAAGACTTCTCTGTCGAGGAATCGCATCCTGTCCATGAAATACCGTTCGACTTCGTCTGAAGAACGAAACCGCCGGCGTTCTTTCGCAGGTCTGTCCGCAAGGCGCTTGCCGAGTTCCATCGCGGCCAGGACCCTGGTCGCTGTCGCTGTCCCCACACCGTTGATACAGGTGAGTTCCTCGACACTCGCTTCCTGCAGGGACACGAGGTCTTCCTCCATCTCCAGCAGGATCGCCTTGGCGATCCCCGTGGCCGGCACCGCGTGGGTGCCGCTTCCGATGATCAGGGCGAGCAGATCGCTGTTGGACAGGGAACCGGCTCCGAACAGGAGCATTTTTTCCCGCGGCCGGTCATCGACAGGCATTTCTTTGATTTTCATGTCAGCCTCCTTCAGGCTGACTTGCTGCTTCTGAAATGCGTCCGCACACAGGCGCAAATATTATACCATCAATGCCGCTGTCATTCAATGAAATGCGGTATTTTCAGTCCTTTTTGCCAATCATGCCAGTCAGACAGTCAATGACCTCTTCGATCGACATCGACGTCGTGTCGACTTCGACCGCATCATCCGCCTTGCGCAGCGGATCGAGTTCCCGGTGGCTGTCGTTATAGTCACGTTCGTTGATGTCAGCCAGGACTTTCTCGTATGTCACGTCCTGTCCCTTTTCGGTGAGTTCCTTGTACCGTCTCTTCGCCCGTTCTTCCGCTGACGCGGTGAGGAAGAACTTGAACTCGGCGTCCGGGAGTACATTCGTACCGATGTCGCGGCCGTCCATGATGCAGTCTTTAGTCCGCCCCATCTCTTTCTGGCGTTCCACCAGTTTTTTACGCACGCAGCCGAGCGCGGAATAAGCCGAAGCAAGACCGCCCATTTCAGGCGTTCTGATCGCTTCGTTGACTTCTTCACCGTCCAGGAAGATACTGCCGCCTTCAAAATCGATCAGCGTGTCTTCCAACGCTTTCTCAACAGCTTCCGGATCATCCGCCGGGATACCCAGACGCGTCATTTTGAGTGCGGCGGCACGGTACATAGCGCCGGTGTCGATATAGGCAAGCGCCAGTCTCTCGGCGAGCATTTTGGCAATGGTGCTCTTGCCGGCGCCGCCCGGCCCGTCGATCGCGATCCTAAGCATTGCTGCCTCCTCTCTTGGTACCAAGCATTTTTTCGATCTCGGAGATGAACGTGTTTACATCCGTAAACTGCCTGTAAACAGAGGCAAAGCGAACATAAGCGACCTCATCGAGATCTTTCAGTTTTTCCATGATGAGTTCTCCGATGAACGTGCTCTTGACCTCTTTTTCCATCATGTTGTTGAGGCCTCGCTCGATATCATCGACACACTTTTCCATGTCTGCCAGAGAAACAGGCCGTTTCTCACAGGCCTTGATGATCCCGTTGAGCAGTTTGTTGCGGTCGAAGGGTTCCCTGCTGCCGTCTTTCTTGATGACGACGAGGATGACCTCTTCGATCTTTTCATAGGTTGTAAACCTTTTGCCGCACCGCTCGCATTCCCTGCGCCGGCGGATCGCAGCCCCTTCTTCCGTGTGTCTCGAATCGATGACCTTTGTATCTTCATTCTCACAAAACGGGCACTTCATGGTTCCTCCTTCTTGCGCGGGCACTACTGCCCGGCAGTGACCACAAGTCAAAATATAATACCGACTCGATTATACTACATCTTGTGTTTACGAACAACAAAAGCATAGAAAAACCGGGAGAAGTTATGATTCTCCCGGCTTGCAATCAGATCTGTGGCGCGGATGGTCTATTCGCCGTCCGTTTCAGTCGTCTCTTCGGTCTTCTCCTCGGTCTTCTCCTCATCTTCCGGTTCGGAGAGTTTATCGACCTGAAGCGCATTGTCCAGCATCAGCTGCGTGACCTTGTCGGTGTAAATGTAGCGGCGGATCGTATCCTCCGTCATATACTCTTCAAAGGTCTTTCCATAGGCCTGTTTGAAAGTCTCTTCATCCATGCCCATATCCTCGAGCTGGTCTGCAATGTAGTCTTTATACTCATCCTTGGAGATCTTGATCTTCTCCTTGTCGACCAAATAGTACAGGATCATCTCCTGCAGAACGATCGACTTCGCGTATTCCTCGATCTGCGCGTTGAATTCCTCTTCCTTCATCCCCGTCTGCTGCTCGATGAATTCACCGTATTCCATGCCGTACTGTTCCGCATAGCTCTTGTACTCATCGATAAATTCATTCTTGACGCGTTCGAGTTCGGCTTCCGGATAGAGCGGTTCCCCGTCTTCGCCGTTTTTCTGTTCGGTGTTTTCGACCACTTTATTCCAGAGATAGGCTTTCTGATTATCGATGGCCTCTTCCTTCTTCTGGTCATAGATCTCGTTCTTGACCTCTTCGCGGTACTCATCCAGCGACTCCGCCTTGCTGCCCTGCGAAGCGACAAAATCCATATCGAGTTCCGGGACCGTCGTGACCTGCTTGGAGTGTACGGTCACAGTGAAGACAGCCTCTTTACCGGCCAGATCCGGATTGAGGGAGTAATCTTCCGGGAATGTGGCGGTGACATCGACCGGATCGCCGCCGATCTTGGCACCGACAAGCCCGCTCTCAAAACCATCTACGAACTGACCGCCGCCGATCGTCAGCGAATAGTTCTGGGCGCTGCCGCCTTCAAACTCCTCACCGTCGATGCGGCCGACGAAATCGATGATGACAGTATCCCCTTCTTCTACAGTCCCCTCCTCGACTTCCGAAGTCGTCGCGGCGAACTGCAGACGATTATTGATCTCTTCTTCCACTTCCTCATCGGTGACTTCGATAGAATACTTCTCGACCTCAAGGCCCTTGTATTCCCCGACGGTGATATAGTCTTCCAGATCATAATCCCCGTACGGCGTCTTTGTGCCGCATGCAGTAAAGCTGAGCACGAAGATCAGAGCCAGCCCGATGGCTGTGATTTTCTTGAACATGTGTGCTACCTCGATTCTATTGTCTGTGAAGGAACCGCTTAACTGCGAACTCCTACAGCGATTCTCCCACAACAACCTTAAATCAAACATAAATCCGACATTGCTGCCGGATCATGTTTTTGTTTTTATAATGCCGCTTTCGCTGTCTCGCAAAGTTTTGTGAATGCAGCCTCGTCATGGATCGCCATTTCGGAAAGCATCTTGCGGTTGATATCGATACCGGAGACTTTCAGGCCATGCATCAGTTTGCTGTAGGAAAGACCGTTCATTCTGGCACCGGCATTGATGCGGGCGATCCACATCTTACGGTAATCTCTCTTCTTCTGCTTTCTGCCTGCATAGGCACTTGCGAGGGAACGCATGACAGCCGGATTGGCCGCACGGAACACCTTGCTCTTCTGGCCGTAGAACCCTTTGGCCATGTTCAGGATCTTCTTATGTCTCTTATGGGCGTTGACACCCTTTTTAACTCTTGCCATTGTCTAATACCTCCTTACACTACATTCCCATCGAGTTCTTGATTCTCTTGAGATCCGCGCTGGTCAGCGTCGTAGCCTTTCTCAGGCCTCTCTTTCTCTTCTGCGCCTTCTTGGTAAGGATGTGGCTCTTGTAAGCCTTATTTCTCTTCACCTTGCCGGAGCCGGTGAGTTTGAATCTCTTGCACGCACCTCTGTGCGACTTCATTTTGTTTTTTGCCATTTTGGTCCCTCCTACTTTGTATGATCCGCGCCGCGCGCGGCCTGCCGGTCGTCCGTCAGGATTTTATGCTTGCTATTTGTCAGCTTTGGGCGCCAGGAACATCGTCAGGTTCCGGCCTTCGAACTTCGGCGCCTTTTCGATGACACCGACCTCGCTGACGTTGGCCGCGAACTTCTCCATGACGGCCATGCCGGTCGACACGAAGTCGCGTTCTCTGCCGCGGAAGCGAAGACTGACCTTGACCTTGTCGCCTTCCTTGAGGAATTTGGCCGCGGTGTTCGACTTGGTCGAGATATCGTGGTCCTCGATGAATGTCGAGAGCCGGATCTCTTTGACCTGCATCGACTTCTGCTTTTTCTTGGCCTCTTTTTCCTTCTTCTGCTGCTGGTAGCGGTACTTCCCGTAATCCAGGATCTTAGCCACAGGGGGCTCCGCCTTCGGCGCGATGAGTACCAGGTCCAGGTTGTCCTTGTCGGCCAGTGCCTGCGCTTCCTCCCGGCTCATGATGCCGAGCTGTTCACCGCTCTCGCTGATGACACGAAGCTCCTTCGCACGGATCTCGTCGTTGATCCATGTCCTATCCTTGTTATCTTTGCTGGCTATGGCTAATACACCTCCTTGCATAAAAAATTGCGGACAGAAATCATCCGCAATCAATATCGGCAAACCTAGGTTTTCCAAGGTTTTTTCGCCCATATCTACCCGCGCGCGCTTGCCCGCAAGGTGAGAAGCGGATGGCTCCTTCTTTGAATACCTCGAATAATATATCAGGCAGAATCGCTCAAGTCAAGGGATTTCAACAAGTTTTCGCATCTTTTTGGAATCACACAAAAAACTATCAGCGGCAGCTGTCATGCACAGTCCACTCGGCGAACTAAAGACGTTCGCCTCATGCACTATGCATGCGCTGCCGCACAATCTTCTGTTGATTAATAAAGATACGACCTTGCGTACCTGCGCCGCCTCCGCCTCGTTTATTTCTATTTTCAAATTGATGCACCATCTGATTTACATTAGCGGAGCAATAAACTTCATCAATCCACCCATGAGTTTGTACGAGAACTTCTCGTTCTTGATGGTCTCTTCCGTGACCATCCGGCATTTGGAGAGCGTTTCCTCAAAATCGTGTTCGATCTCCGGGATGCAAGATGTTTTATACAAATATGTAGCGCATTCAAAATGATGGTACAGGCTGCGGTAGTCGAGATTGATGGTGCCGACGACGGCTTTCCTGTCGTCGCTGACGAACACCTTGGCATGCACGAAACCCGGTGTGTATTCATAGATTTTCACGCCGGCACGCAGCAGTTCCCGATAATGCGATTTGGCCAGTGCATAAGCCATTTTCTTATCCGGAATGCCGGGCAGGATCAATTTGACATCCACCCCGCGCTTTGCTGCATATTTCAGAGCTGTCTCCAACTCCCCGTCCAGAATGAGGTACGGAGTCATGATATGCACATAGTCCGTCGCACGGTACAGGATATCCATATAGACGGTTTCGCCCACCCGTTCACCGTCCAGCGGGTAATCGCTGTACGGCATGACATAGCCGCTCGGCGCATCCGGTGTGTATCCTGTATCCTCTGTCACCAGCGGGAAGACCGGCGATACCTCGGTGATGTTCCACATCTGCAGGAACATCACAGCAAAACTCTTCACCGCGTCGCCTTTGATCATCAGCGCCGTGTCTTTCCAGTGTCCGAACCGTTCGATCCGGTTGATATACTCGTCCGCGAGATTGACACCGCCGTTGAATGCGACTTTTCCGTCGATGACGAGGATCTTGCGGTGATCTCTGTAATTATAGTGGGATGACATGACCGGAATGAGCGGTGAGAACGCTTTGGCCTTGATGCCCTCTTTCTCAAGCAGCTTCCAGTAATCCGCGGGCAGTGTGGAGATTTCACACATACCGTCGTACATCACCCGCACATCGACGCCGGCTTTGGCCTTTTCCACCAGAATCTTCAGGATCTCACTCCACATGTATCCTTCTTCCACGATGAAGTATTCCATGTAGATATACTTTTCCGCTTTGCGCAGCTCTTCCAGCATGGCGGTGAATTTGTACTCTCCGAGAGAGAAATACTGCACTTCCGTGTTGTCGTACACAGGAAAGCAGCCGCTCCGCTGCAGATAGACCGACAGATCGTCCAGACCGGAGCCGTCCTCCTCCAGTTCTTTCATCACGCGTTCATCCTGCGGAATCGCATCTTTGGTCTGCTCGATCAGCGAAGCTTCTTTTCTCTTCAGACGGCGGTTGCCATGGTTGGCCTGCGTAAAGTACAGAAAGACCGCCCCGACGATCGGCATGACGGCGATGATGAACATCCAGGTCAGTTTCGCGGAAGAATCCATCGGACTGTTGAACAGATAGACGATCATCAGCAGCGTGAACAGCACAATGAACACCGTGTAGACTGTTTTATACTGGGACAGCCACACATAGACCGCCGCGACCATAGCGACCTGCAGGAGGATCAGCGCTGCGATCAGGAAGAACCTGCTGAACAGCAACGCCGCAAGCCCCTTCTTCTTCGGTTTTGCCAAACGATAGATACCTTCTGTTTCCATAACGTTTCTCTCTCAGTTGTCAGATAGTACTATGAATAATAAATTATACCACAACACACTGCATCCATCGAAAAATACGGCGGCGCATCCACAAGAACTAAAGAGGCGGCGCAGACACGCCAGCTCGGGAACATCGTTGCGAGCAACGCGAGCACAGATGTTCGAGAGCGCGTGGCTGACAGCCGCCGCTTCTTCTGTTATTTGTTGACTATGCGATTCTGTGAACGACACCTAGTTCATCAGATCGTAGTTCTTGAGCAGTTCTTCCTTGCCGTAGCCCCAGACATCGCAGGCCGCCTTGAGTTCCGGATGATCCTGCGCGTACTCTCTCAGGCTGACGCCCTTGAGCGTTGCGTCGATCGCCTGTCTGAGAGACATCGCACCAGCTCTGGAACCCATCGGATGGCCGTGGACGCCGCCGCCTGCTGCGATGCAGCAATCGTCGCCGAACAGCTGCATGATGTACGGAACTGCCGGGGCGATCGTGCCGCCGCCTGCCAGTGCCAGGACAGGCTTGATGTGATACCAGTCCTGCGTGAAAGCGTGGATGCCGCGGGTCAGCGCGAGCTGGTCGGACGGGAATTTGCCGTAGGGCTGCCCGTAGATCTCCATATCGACGCCGGCCAGTCTGGACAGTTTGCCGACCCAGAGGTGATGTGCGACACCGTGGTACGGGCTGCTTGCCGTCGCGCCGGAGAAGTCGACATGGCCGAGGATCGGAACGTTGATGTTCGGGTCCTCCGTGATCATGCGGGTCGCCGCGAGACCGACGGTATACATATTGACCATCAGGGCATTGGCACCGAGTTCAAGCGCTCTGTACGCATTCTCCTTGAGGTGTGCCGGGTCGGTCGTGATGTTGACGGTGTACAGCGTATGCTCACCGGTTTCCTCGTATGCTCTCTTCTCCATCTCCATGAACTTCGGAACGCGTTCATCCAGCGGGCAGTACGGCATATCCGCGCTCAGCAGTTCGTCGTCCTTGACGATGTCGATGCCGCCGACCGCCGCTTCATAGAACAGTTCCGCGCCTTCGTCCGGCGTCCAGCTGATGCAGGGCTTGATCATGCAGTTGGTGAGCGGTCTGTCGTGGACACCCAGCACGTCGCGGATGCCGTCGATGCCGAACTTCGGCCCCTGGAAGCCCTTCAGCCACTCTTCCGGGAAGGACAGGTCGATCATCTTGACCTTGCCGGAGGAAGAAATGTTGCCGATGACCGTGGTCAGCAGCATGGAGATATCCTGCGAGAAGTTGGTCATCGGATAGCCGATCTGCAGAATGTAGCAGGTCTCGTCCGGCACATAACCGGGGTCGATCGGCGGGATCTCATAGATGGACAGGACCTTGCCGCCGAACTTCGCACGCTTCTCCTCCGTCTCGTACTTGACACGGATCCAGGTGCCGGTCGTCTGCTCGTCCGCGATCGCCATCGCCAGCTTGTCCGCATCCTTGGTCTTGATGATGACCTGATAGGTAGCAACAATGTGCTTTTCTTCCACGGCGATTTCCGGGAACTTATACATCATGTTGTACTTTTTGTGATCGATCATTTCTTTCCTCCTTCATTACTTATTCAGCTCTTTGAAGAACTCTTTATTTGTTTCGTAATACTTTTTATAGAAGTACATCCCGCGGTCGTAGACGGCCTTGTTTTCCTCTCTGGGGAGGAATCGCTTCGCCACCTTGACTTTGTCCGGAATGTCATCAAACGTCATCGTACCGGCCGCTATGAAGGCCAGGAACGCCGTCCCCCTCGTCACTGCGAACCCCGGGTCCTCCGCCACTTCGATCGGAATGCCGAGAACGTCTGCGATGATCTGGGCCAGCCGGTCGGATTTACCGCCGCCGCCCGTCATAAGCAACTTTTCATACTTGTATGGATAGGTCGCCTCCATCGTCTCCAGGGACCAGCGGATCTGGTATGCGATACCTTCGTAAACAGCGCGCACCATGTGGCTGCGGGAATGCTCTGTCGTCAGGTTCCAGAACCCGGCACGGAAGTAATTGTCCAGGATCGGCTGCCGTTCACCCTGGAAGGATGTCGAGAAGAACAGATCGTCCGCCCCCGGTGATGTTTCATCGAGCATCTTGTCGACTTCTTTATAACAATCGTCCAGCGTATAGCCATATTTCTCAGGCTCGAACAGCCGCTCCACGACCCAGTCGATGCAGCCGCCCGAAATATCGTTGGTGGACAGCAGCATGTTATACGCCGGATTGCTGCCCGGATAGGTGTACGAGGCATTGCTGTTCTCGGGGCACAGGTCTGTCGTTGTCGTAAAGAGCATCGATGTGCCGACATACAATGCCGCGTCGCCCGGTTTGACGCACCCGCCGCCGAGTTCTGCTGCGCTGCAGTCGGAGAATCCGGTCGTGACCGGCAATCCGGGCCTGACACCCATCTCTTCCGCCGCTTTTTCCGTCACATAGCCGGCGATGTCTACAGCCTGTGTCACAACGGGCATCTTCTCAGGCTCAAATCCGTATACCGCAAGAAGACCGGGTGGCCATTCTCCGGCATTCCAGTCATACCCGTAGGTGAAGGCCTCCTGCACCGGCATGGTTAGCTCTCCGGTCGCTTTGTAGACCAGATAACCGACATCCGCCAGGAACGTCTCCATTTCCTCCCAGATCTCCGGCATGAACCGCTTGACCCAGCACATCTTCGGCACAGGATCTTTGCCGGTCCACATCTCAAGTCCGGGAACGCCCAGCGCTTCTGCCAGGACCTGATTGCATTCATCGAGAACCTCTTCCCCGCGCGCATCCAGCCAGATCAGCGATGGATAGAGAGCGCCTTTTTCTTTGGTGACGGGAATGAACCCGGCAGAAGGCGCGTCAAAACCGACCCCGACGATGTCCGCAGGGTCAATCCCTGCCTGCTCGATCAGTTCTTTCGATGCGATGCAGCCTTCCGCCCACCAGACTTCCGGATCCGACTCCGCCCATCCTTTTTTCGGGTATTTGGGAAGGATCGGCCGCTTGCCCGACGCGATGATGTTCGCATTCTGGTCGACGATCGCCACCTTGATCGAAGAGGTCCCAAGATCGAATGCCAAAACATAGTTATTGGCCACGAATACCCTCCTTTCTTATCGAACCGTGCAGCCGAAATGTTGATTTTCGGCCATTCGATACATTGTTAAACTCGGAGTTTATTTTCTGTAAATTCATTTTATTACGCATGCCGCAACAAGTCAATACAAGCGGCGCAAAGAAACATCCAAAACGCCGCGGCGGAAGAAAAGAGCGGATCGATGGCGATCCGCTCTTTCACTCCGTTTTATTCAGTTGATCTGTCAGTGGTCGTTCCGGCTGGCCATCAGCGCCGCTTACCGGTCTTTCCGCCCGCCGTCTGTTTTCTGCTGCGGGACCGGGTGCCCATCAGCAGCATCAGCACAGCAGCCACGCCGGCCGTCAGCATCCAGAGCGTAGGATCATACGGATCACCTGTTCTGGTCTTCTGCGGCGGATTGTCAGAGGTACTGCTGCTATGACTGCCGCCGCCGTCAGGCTTGTCAGGTTCATCCGGTTTGTCCGGTTTGTCAGGCTCATCCGGTTTGTCCGGCGTATACGGATTGTTGAAGTCAAGCGCCTGCGGATCCTGACTGTCTTCCTTCGGCACAACGTTCAGCGTACCATCGCCGTTGTCCGTGACTTCGAGAACGACCGTGTACACCGTATCGTCGACCGTGATCCCGGAGATGTCCGTCCCATTTTCGCTGATCATATAGGTGTGCTCACCAAGATCGTCCGATTTGCCATCCACCTTGAAAGTGAGCACCGGATAGTTGATCTTTCCGGACGCAGCGCCGTCCGCAGCGTCATTCCGCACAACGATCGGCTCGCCGGCAGCTTCTCCGTCCTTCATCTTCTGAACGGTGAACGTGAAGATATCGCCATCCGTCATCTCACGGCCCTGTATCGTCTTGACACCGGCGAAGGTATAAGTGCCTTCCGCTTGATAGGTGTTGGTGATCGTGATGATTCCGCTGTCATCCTTCTTCGCAGTGACCGGATCCCCTTCTTCTTTGTAGTACGGGCTGCCCTCAGGAAGCGATTCTTCGGCTGCATACTTGATCTGTTTGCTGCCGTCCGCGACAGGCAGGTCATCCCAGGTATGTGTCCAGCCGTCATCCGTCCCGACCTCGACCGGCTCACCGACCGGTGTTTTTTCACCATCTATGATCTTGTACAGTTGCACCGTTGCCTGCGTATCCTGCCGCAGCCCCGCACGGTCATCCCGGTCGGCCCAGACCTTTTCGACCGTTACTTTGGTCGTATCGAAGACATTGACGAATGTAGGCGGATCGATCTCCTCCAGCCCGTTGTCGCCGGGTTTATAGTACGTCACATCGGTCGCGAGGGTGCCGTCACCGGTGTCTTTTACATCCACCTTGACGACATACATGTGCTTGTCGTATTCGATATGCGGGTTCTCCCCCGGCGCTTCATAGACATAGTATGTGAATGTTTCCGCCCGGTCGGCTCCGAGGTCAGACAGATCGTATTCCAGCGTGTCGAAGGTTACGGTACTCTCCGCGACATCCGATGCCTCGCCCCCTGTCTCTTCGTCAGCCGGTGTGCTCACCTTATCCGGTCCTTTGCGCTGGATCACATTCTCGTCATCGTCTTCAAGAATGAACGTGAAGTCATCTTCCGCAGTGATCTTGCCGTTTTCGGTCTTCTTATTCACCACGATCTGCGCGCTGCCCTTAGCATTATAAGGTGTCTCATTCCGCGTATTGATGAAAGCAGCTTCACTGGTTTCGCCGGCCTCGAGTCTGCCTGTTTCCCCTGTGGCATCATCCTGTACCCAGCCGTTCTTCGGTTTTTCCGTGACTGTA
>JAWRJC010000048.1:0-8653 GCA_040307715.1 Clostridiales bacterium
GCCAGTGCCAATACTGTGATAGCCAGCTTTTTCATTTCTTTCTCCTTTTTCTTCATTGGTTTGGGTGGAATAACAATTTACTATTTCAGCAGCCACAATGATAACTGCGGGAATACGATGACGATGACTGTGAACAGGACCGTCAGAATCAGGTATACCGGAACACCTTTCACGATCGTTGTAAACTTCCTGTTGAATGCAGCGCTGACGGTGAACAAACTTGCGCCAAACGGCGGTGTCACACATCCGATCGCAGACAGCAGCGTGACGACAACGCCCAGATGCACCATGTTGATTCCCGCATTAGCGGCAATTCCTGCGAAAATCGGGATCGTGATGATGATGACCGGAAAACTGTCAATAAAGCAGCACGCAACAAGGAATACCAGCGTGATGGCCAGGAACACCTGCGCCTGTGAAGGCGCGTCCCCCAGCAAAGACGATGTGATCGTCTGCGGGATCTTTGCGTAACTGATTGCCCAGGAAAACGCATTCCCGAAGCCCGTCAGAATCAGGGTCGCAGCACAAACCTTTGCTGTTTCCAGCGCGATGCCAGGGATATCTTTCAGTTTCACACTGCGGTAGAACAGCCCTTCCAGAACGAAAGCGTACAAACAGCCGATAGCTGCCGCTTCTGTCGGACTGAAGAAACCTGTGTAAATACCGCCGAGGATGATGATCGGAAACCCCAGTGCCGGGATAGCCTTGATGAACGCTGTTCCCACTTGCTTCATAGGCACACGCTGCGTTTTAGCGATATGATGCCGCTTCGCGTAAATGTATTCGTAGACCGCAAAGACAAGAAACAGTAACACACCCGGGGTTATTCCTGCGATAAATACATCTGCGACGGAAGCATTGGCAAAGATGCAATACAGGATCATGATGACACTCGGCGGGATCAGCAGAGCAATGTTCGCATTGGATACCAGCGCACCGAGGATATGCGATTCCGAATACCCCATCTGCTTCATAGGTTTCCACATTGGCTTTCCGATCGCAACGCAGGTGGCAACAGCCGAACCTGACACAGCACCGAAGACTGTGCACGCACCGCCCATAGTCATAGCCATTCCGCCGGGCAAGCTGCCGAGTAACGCTTTGACAAGGTCGATCAGACGGTCTGCCATCTTACCTTTACACATCACGATGCCTGCCATCATGAACATAGGAATGGATAGCATGACGAACGACTGGATGCCGGTAATGCTGTTCTGGATCAGAAGGATCAAATCCGTCTTCGGGAAATACACCAGCATGACCGCTGCCGGTGCTGCGAATAAAGCGAACATGATCGGCAGTCCAAGCAGCATGAGAATGAACATGACGACTAATAATAGCTGTACCATTTTCTAGCCCTCCATGACCTCTTCAACAAATTCTTCCAACTCCGCGTCATCCGCATCGCCGAAATCCATTTCGTCGATGAAGTAGATATTCTCCTTTGACCGGAAGTTCATCAGCAGGAGGATGAAATACTGGAAGGCACTCAGTATGAACCCCAGCGGCACAGAGAAATACGGGATGTACAGTGGTATCATCAGGCTGGGTGAGCACCTGCCGGTACGGAAGATAGCGAGTTCATACTTGATTGCAAGAAAAGCGATCAATACCATGCCGATCATCCCCAGAATGTTCAAGACCAAAATGACCGGTTTCTTCTTTTCTTCCGGAACACGGTCCACAAGCGCCGACATGGTGATGTGAGTCCCTGTTCTGGTCGCATAACTCAAGCCGATGAAACAGAGGATCGTAATCAGCATGCTGCCGACTTCCTCAGCCCAGGAAATCCCGCCGTTGAACACGTGCCTTGCGAAGACGTTCAGAACTAGAACAATGAACATGCCGATGACCGTACCGCACAGGATGAATTTTTCAAAGATATAGATGATATCATTGATTCTCTTTATGACGTTCATCTTTTCCTCCCCGTTTCTCCTGTTACTTCAGAAACTGCTGTATCGCAGCCCCAAGTGTTTCCATGCGCCCCTCTTCACTTGCATAAGAGTTCTGTACCCTGTACAGTTCCGTATGTAAGTCATAAACCGGATAATTGGACTGGAACACGACCCGTCCTTTGCAGATCCGATCCATATGCGCTGCGATCTTTTCCCCGTCTACCGATGCACACGTTCCATCATAGATGTTCTCATGTGTCTGCAGTATCATGTCCACTTCCTTCGCGAGGATCCCGCTCAGGTCGATTCCCCCGCCGTTCGTGGTGATGATATTGAGTTCCGGGAATCGCTCTGACACATCTGCAATCTGGGTAATATGAGCCACATACGGCTGACCCGTTTCTATGATCACCGGTACACCCTTTCCAATGGCGTATTCGTAAGCCGGAAACGCAGGTTCATCGTTGCAGCGGAAGGTCTCTTCCCAAGGGCTCAAATACACGAAACGGAATGCCCTGTTTTCAAAACACGCATCGTACCTGCTGCGCTGTTCGGCAAACCGCCACGGATCAATCCGAACGGCACCGAAGAACAAGTCCGGATACGTTTTCAGGATCTCTGCGACAAAGGAGTTCCCTTCCGTCACATCGTAACTGGCAGGTTTGTTCGGGCAGAGGATAGCCCTGTCGATCCCTTCCCGTTTCATGCCGGCGATATAGTCTTCAATGGATTTCTCTCTTCCGTCGAATGAAGGCCCCATTCTGACCAACGCATCAATGATCATCGTCTCTGTCTCCTTCTCAGATTTCTACCTTCAGTAATCCGGCAATGTTTTTATAGAAAATCCTATCCTCATCCTCCTTGGGCAAACGGAGCGACTTGATCTTTTCGATCTCGACTGCCGGGTTATCAGCCGGCAGATCCGATCCGAACAGAATCCGCTCTGCGCCGATCCGTCGGACCGCTTCCGCGATCTTTTCCGGATACATAGTTTCGCTCGTGTCGATGTAAAGGTTCGGGTGCTTCTCGCAGGCGCGGAGGGCATCTTCAAAGTGATAAAACCCGCCCATATGCGCCATGATGATCTTGGTCTCCGGGCATCTCGCTGCTGCTTCCGCGATCTCCAGAGGATAACAGAACGGCTCATCGGAACAATGGAACAGGACCGGGATGTCATATTCTGCTGCCCGCTCCAGGATCCGCAGCGTCGGGGCTTTCCACGGCAGCATACAGTAGCAGACGGGATGTAATTTGACGCCGACAAAGCCATACTCTTTCACCGCCTTATCCATGATTTCGAGCGCTCTGTCCACATAATTCGGATTGAGACGGACATACGGATAAAAGCGGCCGGGATATTTCTTCGTAGCTTCGTACAGGTCTTCCAGGCCCTCGTCATGCACGCCCGGCATATCGCTGATTCCCGACACGGCAGCTTTTTCGATGCCATAGCGGTCCATCAGGGCAATGACGTCTTCCGCTGTGTATTCCATGTTCCAGAGAGGAACAGATTCAAGATGCGTATGGGAGTCAAAAATCATTGTTTCCTCCAGTCACAGGTTTCCGTACAGTCTATGTTAAACCGGTCTTATATTGATCCAGATAGCCATGAAACCTTGATTTCTTTTTCTTAATGAAAGTATAATAATGAAAATTCCGGAAAACAAAATGGTCATTGTAATGTTGCCATTACATTTACTAATGAAGAAATGATCACCTACAAGTACGAAGCCATCCTGAAAACAGTCGAACTCGGTTCCCTTACAAAAGCTGCAGAAGCCTTGGGATACACGCAGTCCGGCATCACCCACATCATCAATTCCGTCGAAGCAGAATTCAATCTGAAACTGCTCGTCCGGGACAGAGCCGGCGTGTACCTGACACCGGAAGGAGCAAAACTGCTACCTTATTTGGAAGAAGCCTGCGATGCTGTCCGTGTACTGATGAACCAGGTTAATGCGCTATCAGAATCCGAGACAGGCGTTGTCAAAGTCGGAATATTCTCCAGTATCGCAACTCACGTCCTGCCCGATATGATTGCCGGATTTGCCGCACAACACCCCGAAGTGACGATAGAGACCCTGCCAGGCAACTATGATGAGATCGAGTCATGGCTGCTGCATGGGATTGTCGATATCGGGTTTACTGTGCTACCTACCAGGGCGACGCTCGAAGTATGGCCGGTCATCAGAGACGAAATCATGGTTGTACTTCCCCGAGGGCACGCTCTGGAAACATATGAAAAGATCCCCTGTGAAAAACTGAACGACTATCCATTCATCACCTATTCAGGCGGTTTCACGCGTGACTGCTGTTTGGTTCCCAATATCACGACACTGCACCAGAACGCCAAATATAAGTCACAGGATGACACTTCCATCTTCGCTATGATTGAGAAAGGGCTGGGTATTACACTGAAAGCGAATCTGCTTCTGGAGCGGACACCTTTTGAACTCAGTTTGCGTGAACTTGATCCGCCCGTATACCGAGATATCGCGATTGCTGCCAAAAGCCGTAAAGCTCTTCCGCAAGCGGCAGGACAGTTTCTCGACTATATGCTTGAAACACTGAAAAAAACCGCCAGAAAGGTGCGGTAATACATAACAGACCCATATAAAAAGAACCGGCTGTGAAGCCGGTTTTTTCTCAGTAAAGGAAATAGGTTACCCGAATATACTCTTTCTTCTATGTGACCCGCGACGCCTCTCTGTGGATCGTCCGCACGAGCAGGCTCACCGACACCGCCATCATGATCACTTCCGTCACCGGCTGCGCCCAGATCATCCCGTCAAAACCGAACACGCGGTTCAGCAGCAGGAGCAACGGCACGTACAGCACGAGCTGGCGCATCACCGTGATCCCAAACGCGTATTGCGGTTTGCCCATCGCCTGGAAAGACATGCGGCTCATCGAGACCGCCCCGACAAAGGGCAGGATCCACATCACCGCGCGCAGTACCTTGGCACCTGTGGCGATGACCTCAGGCGTATCTGTGAACAGGCTGATCCAGAACGGCGCGAACACGCCGCAAAGCAGCATCACGCACACCTCGGTGCCGCTCACGACGAGCACCCCCGCCTTCAGCACATCCAGCATCCTGCGGAAGTTGCCGGCACCGTAATTGTAGCCCATGATCGGCTGCGTGCCGGCCGCAAACCCCTGATAAATGTAATTGCCCAGCGACAGGATCTTCTGCGCCACGCCCATGGCCGCCACGGTCAGCTCCCCGTACGAGACGGCGAGGTGGTTGTTCACGATGTAAGCCGCCGAGGTGAGGAGCGTTTCCAGAGACGCGGGCACCCCGACCCAGTAGACCTCCCGGAGAATGTCTCCCGTCGGCTTGAGGAATCGCTTTGCCGGCACAAGCAGCGTCCTGCCCCGCGCATACAGTAGCAGCGACACGCCGAGCCCCGCCGCATTGCCAAGCACTGTTGCCACCGCTGCGCCGCAGATCTCCATGCCCAGCGCAAAGATGAACACCGGATCGAGCACGATGTTCACGACCGTGCCGAGGACCATCCCGACGATCGAATACTTCGCAGACCCCTCGCTGCGCAGCAGCTGTCCGATGGTGTAATTGCCCATCGTGAACAGACTCCCGGCCAGCAGGATCCCGATGTACTGCTCGGTGAAAAGGATCGTATTCTCCTTCGCGCCAAGCCCCGCCGCGATCTGCGGCAGCAAAAGAAGACCGGCGCCGGCCACGATGATACTGTTGATCACCGTCAGCACAAATCCGGTCGTCAGCGTATGACGCGCTTTATCCATGTCGCCCGCGCCCATGCTCCTGGCGATCAGCGACGAGCAGCCGGCCCCGACCATGTTCGAGACCGCGATCATCACCATCATCACCGGGTACGCCAAATTGACCGCCGCCAGCTGGTAGTCGTCGCGCAGCAGTCCGATGAAGAACGTGTCGACCAGGTTGTAGAGCACCATGATGCACATCCCCGCGATGAGGGGCACACCCATGGAGACCACTGCCCTGGCCGGTCTTTCCTCCCGCAGCGTATAGAGTCTCTTATCTTCGTTGTCCCGCTTTTCTGTCGTACTCATACGCTAAGCGATTCCTATCCTTCGAAATGCGCCGCCACTTTCTGCAGCCATTCGATGACCGGAATATGCTGCGGACAGATCGCCTCGCACTGGCCGCACGCGATACAGTCGCTCGCTTTGCCGAACGTTCCGGTGAGCCGGCTGTAGTAGTTCTCCTGCGGTTTCCAATCCTTGTCCTCTTTTTCCTGTTCGTCCGCATTATAGAGGGAGAAGTATTTTGGAATCGCAATGTTCATCGGGCACCCGTTGGTACAGTACGAACAGCCGGTGCACGGGATCGCGATCGAGGCGTTCATGATGTCTACCGCGCCTTTGATCACCGCCTGCTCCTCTTCACTTAGCGGTTCGAATTCCTTCATATAGCTCGTATTATCCAGCATCTGCTCCATGCTGCTCATGCCGGACAGCACCATGCCGACCGCCGGTATGCTGGCAGCGAAGCGGATCGCCCACGACGGCACGGACATGTCCGGATGATATGCCTTGAACGCCGATTCGACCTCCGCAGGCACGCGCTGCGCCAGCGTTCCGCCTTTGACCGGTTCCATGACGACGACCGGCACCCCGTGCTTTTCCGCGACCGCGCAGGCTTCTCCCGCACGGATGCCCGGGTTGTCCCAGTCGATCCAGTTGACCTGCAGCTGGACGAATTCGATCTCCGGGTGATCTGTCAGGACTCTGTCCAGCATCTCCGGACTGTCGTGCATCGAAAAGCCGATGTGCTTCACAAGCCCCTGCGCTTTCTTCTCCGCGATGAAGCCAAAGCAGTCCAGACTTTCGTACTTCGGATATGCTTCCGCCCCGACATTGTGCAGCAGATAGTAATCAAAGTACTCTGCGCCGGTCTTGCGGAGCTGCTCATTGAAGACCTTCTCGCGATCCTCTTTGGTCTTGATGAATGCCTGGTGCAGCTTTGTTGCCAGCGTATAGGAATCGCGCGGATACCGGCTCGTCAGGATCTCCTTCACTGCGTCCTCACTCTTGAAATCGTGGTACATCCACGCTGTATCGAAGTAAGTGAATCCCTGCTCGATAAAAGCGTCGACCATCTTTTTCGCCAGTTCGATGTCGATAGTCCCCTCGTCGTTTGGATCGGTCAGAGGCAGGCGCATGAGTCCGAATCCCAGTTTCTTCGCTCCATTGAAAATATCCATACCGATGTACTCCTTGTTGTATTGATATCCGGCTCGCGGCTGTCAGGCGCATTCCCTTCGCGCATCTGTGTTCGCTGCGCTCACAACGATGCGCTCAGGGAACAGCGCCTGCGCCGCGGGCACTGCTTCTCTATTCACCAAGCGAGGCGTCCGCTATTTTAAAGTGACGATCGTCACGCCGTCGCCGCCTTCGTTGTAGTTGCCGCGGCGGAATCCTTTGACATGCTTGTTGCGCTTGAGCTCATCGCGGATCGTCTTCATGAGGATCCCCTCCCCGCGGCCGTGGACGACAGTGACCTCCTTGAGGCCTGCCATAAAGGCATCGTCCAGATACTTGGTCACGTGATCGAGCGCTTCCTCGGCGGTCTGCCCGCGCACGTCGGTCTGTACACTGACGCTCTGCGATTTGCTGCGGTACAGGCTGCCGTACTGGCTCCTGTTCTTCTTGGCGTTGTCGAGGCTGGCCGCCTTCTTCTTGGCGCGGCCGTCCGGAATGATCATCAGATCTTCCGCCTTGACTTTCACCTTGAGCGCGCCAACTTTGACGGTCAGTTCACCTTTGTTGTCCGGCAGGCTGGCGACTTCGCCGTTCTGCTGCATGGTGACGACTTTGACCCAGTCACCGACTCTCAAGTCCTCGATGCGCACCGGGTTGTCGTTGATCTCCTTGGCGTGTTTTTCCTTATACCGGCCGGCCGCATCCTTGATCTTGCGGCGGCTGTTGTCGAATTTGCGGGTGCGCTCGCCCATCGACTCCAGTTTGGCCAGTTCTTTGAGTTCTTCCTTGATATCCAGCGAAAAGTCTTCCGCCTCCTCGACCATCGCGCGTGCCTGCTCCCGCGCCTCGTTGAGGATGCGGTCGCGTTCCTTTTCGATGCGCCTTCTTTCTGCCGCGGTCTCTTCACGGAGTTTCTTCATCTCCACGTTGAGCAGCGCCGCTTCGTCGCGTTCCGCCTCGGCTGCTTTGCGGTCCGCTTCGATCGCACCGATGACATCCTCGAATTCCATCTCGCCGCTCTCCATGAGCTGCCGCGCCTTCTCGATCAGCGCCGGCTCAAGACCGAGTTTTTTGGAGATCTCGAACGCGTTGGAACGGCCCGGAATGCCGACGATCAGTTTGTAGGTGGGACTGAGCGTTTCCACGTCAAACTGCATGCTGGCGTTCTGCACGCCCGGCTTGGTCAGCGCATACTTCTTGAGTTCCGTGTAATGCGTCGTCGCGAGCACCTGCGCGCCTTTGTCGATCAGATCCTCCAGGATCGAGATCGCGAGCGCCGCCCCTTCCAGCGGGTCGGTGCCGGCACCGAGTTCATCGACCAGCACCAGCGTGCCGGGTCTGGCTTCTTCGCAGATCTTAACGATGTTCGTCATGTGGGACGAGAAGGTCGACAGGCTCTGCTCGATGCTCTGTTCATCGCCGATGTCGGCAAAGATATCTTCATAGATCGGGACCAGGCTGCCCTCCGCCGCCGGAATATGCAGACCGGTCTGCGCCATCATGGCGAGCAGTCCGCAGGTCTTCAGCGTGACGGTCTTGCCGCCGGT
>JAWRJC010000049.1:0-9139 GCA_040307715.1 Clostridiales bacterium
CAGGCGGACAAGGTCTTCCTGACGCTTGCGGACGGGAGCGAGAACACGCTGTCGACTTCCGGCACATATGCGGCGGACGGCGATACCAATGTCGATGCGGTCGTCTTTTCAAAGGAGGATCTCTGTATCCAGGGCGGCGGGACGCTTGCGATCACATCGGTAGAGGGCAACGGAGTCACGTCCAAGGATGATCTGAAGGTCACCGGCGGCACGATCAGCATCGACGTTACCGGGCATGCGCTGGAAGGAAAGGACAGCGTGCGCATCGCAGATGGCTCTTTCGATCTGACTTGCGGTAAAGACGGGATCCACGCTGACAATGACGAGGACGATACGAAAGGATACGTCTACATCGCGGGCGGCACTTTCAAGATCAATGCATCGGATGATGGCATCCATGCTGTCACGACCTTGACGATCAATGCGGGTACGTTCGACATCACGGCCGCGGAAGCGCTGGAAGCGACATATATCACGATCAATGACGGTGTGATCGGTATCAGCGCCTCGGATGACGGCATCAATGCGTCAGCCAAATCTACCGCTTATACACCAACCACCGAGATCAACGGCGGCAAGATCACCATCAGCATGGGGCAGGGCGACACCGATGCGGTCGATTCGAACGGATACATCTATATCAACGGCGGTGAAATTGATATCACTGCGCAGTCCCCGTTTGATTATGACATGGGGGCGGAACTGAACGGCGGGACGCTTATCGTCAATGGGGCACAGACGACTGAGATCACCAACCAGATGATGGGCGGCGGCATGCCCGGTGGTGAAATGGGCACCCCGGGAGGCGGACAGATGCCCGGTGCTCCGGGCGGGATGCAGCCGTAAAAAGTGGTTGACAAGCCGGGGCTGACTCATTATTATTAGTTTGTTAGCCAAACGGCATGCGCCCGTGGCGGAATAGGCAGACGCGCACGTTTGAGGGGCGTGTGGGTAACACCGTGCTGGTTCAAGTCCAGTCGGGCGCACCACTGAAAAGCATCTCCTGAGGAGGTGCTTTTTTCGTATGTTCTGGCATATACACTCTTTCTGTCGGAAATCCGTTCTATTTTACTAATTTGGTATCGGAACCAACTTTTTTGTGATACACTTTCTGTGCTATATGCAGATTTGCGGACAGCCCGGCACTGCCGGACGACCGCGACAGAAAGAGAGCGATTCCTTGATCCCGAAATACAGTGTCAAAAAGCCTTATACGGTACTGGTCATGGTCGTGGCGATCCTTGTCCTCGGCTATGTTTCCTTTACACGGATGACGCCGGAACTGTTTCCGAACATCAACCTGCCGTATGTCGCTGTCATGACACCCTGGCCCGGTGCAGCGCCGGAAGAAGTGGAGAAGAACGTGACCATACCGCTGGAAGAGCAGCTGGCCACGCTCGAGGATCTCAAAACGATGCAGTCGCAGTCGATGGAGAACTACTCCCTGATCCTGCTCGAGTTCGAAAGCGATGCCAACCTGGACATCGTTTCGGTCGACATCCGCGACAAGGTAGACCTGGCGGACAATCAGTTCGAGGACACTGTGTCGGATCCGATCATCTATAAAATGAACCCCAATATGATCCCGACGACCGTTGCAGCGGTCAACAGAGAAGGAATGACCTCAGAAGAGCTATCGACGTTCGTTGAGGGGGATCTGCTGCGCCGCCTTGACGCCATCAATGGCGTTGCCAGTGTCACAACAGCGGGGCTTGTGGAGAGCACGGTGCATATTGCGCTGGACGCGGATAAAATCAAAAAACTCAACGACGATCTGACCGCAAAGATCAAATCGGCAACGGACGAAGCAAAGAGCGGGATCGAGAGCGGCATCTCTGCAGCCGAGAGCGGTCTGTCGCAGGTGGATGCCGGAAAAGAGCAGATCAAAAAAGCGCAGCAGGAACTGGCAGCGCAGCGGGAACTTGTCGGACCGGCGCTGGAACAGATCGCGCAGCTCGTTGCGGCAAGAGATGCAGCGCAGCGGATCGTTGACACGATGAAAGAGGCGGCTTCGCAGCTGCCGGAGATTCCCGGGGATACGGAGATCCCCGAAGATGCGGAGATCCCCGAAGAACTGATCCCGGACGGCAGTTCCGCCGAACAGATGGATCCACAGCAGATCGTCGATGAGGCGCAGAAGGCTCTTGATGCGGCGGTCGCGCAGCTCGCACCATACAAAGAACAGCTGAAGACCGTCGGTGTCGACATTGATGCCATGACGAAAGATGCCGCGTCCGCTCAGGCGGCAGTCACGTCTTTCAATATTGCCATGACGATGACAGCGGATGAACTCAGCAACTCGATGGCGGATCTGTCCGCAACAGACGCGTACCTGCGCTCTTCCATCATGCAGCTGCAGACGACCCTCGGCACGATCGAAGCGCAGGCGGACAGCGCCGCTTCCGTAGACCTGACGACAGTTCTCTCTGCGGCGAACATCTCGCAGATCCTGGCCGCCGAAAACTTTGAAATGCCGGCCGGTTATATTTCCCAGAACGACGCGGATGCGATCGTTTCGGTGGGGGAAGAGTTCACGGATCTTTCCGAGATCGAGGATCTGATCCTGTTCGATCCGGGCGTCGACGGCTTTGACCCGGTCCGCATCAAAGATGTGGCGACCGTTCAGTATGTCAACAACAGCGATGAAGTCTACGCCAGGATCAACGGGGAAGACGGCATCCTGCTTTCTTTCTCCAAACAGTCGGATACATCCACTTCCAAGGTGTCCGGAAATATTCTGGAGGCATTTGACGATCTGTCTGCCGAGTACGACGGGCTTTCGTTCTATGTGCTGTCCGATCAGGGCGAGTACATCCGCATCGTCATCGACGGCGTCCTGCGCAACCTGCTGCTCGGCGCGGTCCTTGCCATCCTGATCCTGCTGCTGTTCCTGCGGGATATCAAGCCGACGCTGATCACAGCGATCTCGATCCCTGTCAGCTTGACGTTCGCGCTGGTCCTGATGTACTTCTCAGGCGTCACACTCAATATCATTTCACTGGCCGGCCTTGCGGTAGGCGTCGGCATGCTGGTGGATAATTCTATCGTCGTCATCGAGAACATCTACCGGCTGCGTCACATGGGAATCAGCAAAATACAGGCTGCCGTGTCAGGCGCCTCGCAGGTAGCCGGTGCGATCACAGCGTCGACACTGACCACGATCTGTGTCTTTTTCCCGATCGTTTTTGTGGATGGATTCACGAAAGACATATTCACCGATATGGCGCTGACCATCGGCTATTCTTTGTTTGCGAGTTTGTTCATCGCCCTGACGGTGGTCCCCGCGATGGGGAGCGCCATGCTGGAAAAGACCAGTGAAAAGGCCTGGTTCGCGGACAGAAACCGCGGACTGCTCAAAAAGTATCTGTTCCTTCTGGACAAGGCGCTGGCACACCGGTTCGTCACACTGCTGGTGGTGGTCGTGCTGCTTGCCAGCTCTGCCGCAGTGCTGCTCGGAAAGGGGATCGAGTACATGCCGGCGATGGCCAGCCAGCAGATCTCCGCATCTGTCACGATGCCGGAAGACATTGAGGATGAAGACGCTATGCGGATCGCGGATGAGATCGCCGAAGAGACGATGGCGATCGACGGTGTCGAAACGGTCGGCATCATGCCTGCGAACTCTACCGCCAGCATCATGGGTGTCAGCGGGGACGCGGACTTTGAGGAAATGACGATGTATGTCCTGCTGGATGAAGACAGCATCTCCGAGAACGAGGCTGTTTCCGCGAAGATCTCCGAGATCGGGACCGCAAAAGGATGCGACATGTTCGTGTCCGGGGACATCGATATGACCCAGATGATGGGCGGGACGACGATCTCCGTTAATGTGTTCGGCGACAACAACGATGACCTCAGAACAGCTGTCGTTATGATCGAGGACGCGCTGCGGGGGATGGACGAACTGCAGGAAGTGTCGGATGTCAATCAGAACTCGCAGGATGAGGTCGTCATCGCAGTCGATAAAAACAAAGCAATGAAGAAGGGCATGACGGTCGCCCAGGTCTATCAGGCAGTCGCCCAGGCGCTCTCCGATACGACCAGACCGACTTCGATCCGGTATGAGGGCGGCGACAGAGATATCGTCATTGAGACCGGAGAGAAGAACGAACGGCTTTCCCGCGAAGATCTGGAATCGCTCGAACTGACATATGCCAACCAGATGACCGGCAGCAGCGTCACTTTCAAACTGACCGATATCGCGGAGATCCGCGACGGCAAGACACTCGCCTATATCGGCCATCTCGATCAGGCGCGCGGCATCAGCGTGACCGCCGCAGCCGCGACGAATGAAGAGAGTACCACGGTCCTGCAGGATAAAGTCGAAAAGACGATCGGCGCGCTGGATCTTCCCGATGGAATCCGGCTGGAGTATCAGGGTCAGAACGAACAGATCATGGACGCACTGTGGGATCTGATCAAGATGATGCTGCTCGGCGCGCTTCTGATCTACCTGATCATGGTCGCGCAGTTCCAGTCTCTGCGGTCTCCGTTCATCGTCATGTTCACGATGCCGCTCGCGTTCACGGGCGGATTCATTGCGCTTCTGATCACCGGCAATGTGTTCAGCATCGTCGGTATGATCGGTTTCATCGTATTGCTCGGCATCGTCGTCAACAACGGCATCGTGCTTGTGGATTATATCAATCAGATGCGCCATGAGGGGATGGAAAAACGGGACGCGATCCGTGAAGCCGGTGCCGCAAGGATCCGGCCGGTCCTCATGACAGCGCTGACAACGGTCCTCGGCCTCATCCCGCTGGCCTGCGGCATCGGCGACGGGGCAGAGATGGTCCAGCCTGTCGCGATCGTCTGCATCGGCGGTCTGCTTTACGCGACGCTGATGACGCTTGTTGTGATCCCGGTCGTTTATGACATCTTTACCGGGAAAAACCTGCGGACGATCCGGGAGGAAGAGTTGACGGTGCTTGATATCTGATGATATAATTTTCGTCGATATGTGCCGGCGTGATGGAATTGGCAGACGTGCCGGATTCAAAATCCGGTGGTGGCAACACCGTGCGGGTTCGACCCCCGCCGCCGGCACCATCAGGTTCGCACAAAATGTGTGATTTGTTGTAAGGAGGAATTATTAATGAACAGCCAGACTCTGACTATGTTTGTCCCGCTTATCCTGCTGATCGCAGCGATGTACTTCCTGCTGATCCGTCCGCAGAAGAAGCGGGAAAGAGAAGTCAACAACATGCGTGCCAATCTGCACGTCGGTGACGAGATCGTCACGATCGGCGGCATCTGCGGCAAGATCGTCAAGACCAAGGACGAGAGTATCGTTATCCAGGTCGGCGCGGACAAGGTCAAGATGGAGATGATGAAATGGTCCGTTTCCAAGGTCGTCAATCCCGCGGAAGCGAGAGCGGCCAGAAAAGCGGACAGAGCCATGAAGGAAGAAGCCGAGGAAGAAGCTCCGAAGAAGGCAATGCCCAAGCGCATGAAGAAAGCGGAAGAAGTGGTCGAAGAGACCGAGGCCAAGGCGGAAGAGGCAGTGGAAGCAGCTGAAGAAAAGGCTGAAGCTGCCGCGAAAGCTGTAGAAGCCGAAGTCGACGAGGCCGCCAGCGAAGCGTTCGACGAGGAGTAGTCTGTCTTAAACAGCTGCAGTGTACGAACTACTGAAAACAAAAGAAAAAAGACCCGCGCGGCGGGTCTTTTTACTTGTCCTGTCATTTTGAAGAAAGGTGAAAATACAGGAAATCAACGTGTATATCCCTTGTTATGATCCGTGGAATGGAGTATAATAACTTGGTATATTTTTTTGATGAGGTGTTTTTCAATGAGTACAGCAGCAAAACGAGTTATCGCAGTATTAATTATTATCATCACGGTCTTTGGCTGGTTCCTCACAGTAAAGGGCATTCCCGGGAAAATGGACCCGGTCGCCTCCAAGATCCAGCGAGGTCTTGACATCGAGGGCGGTGTTTATGTCGTACTGGAGGCAACCGACACGGAAGGCCTGTCTGATGAGGAATTAAGAGACGCCATGGACCGCGCCCAACTGGTCATCACACGCCGTGTCGATGCCATGGGTCTGACCAATCCAAACGTTTCGATCGAAGGAACGGACCGGATCCGTGTTGAGCTTCCCGGTGTGGAGAATGCGGAGGAAGCGATCGAACTGATCGGTAAGACCGCACAGCTCAAGTTCACACTTGCGGACGGCAGCGTGGTCCTGACCGGTGAGAACGTCAAGGATGCGGCACTGTCGACCAGCCAGGAATACGCGGGCTACGTCGTATCGCTCGAATTCGATGCGGAGGGGACAGAAGCCTTTACAGAAGCGACGACCGTCACGGCGAACGGAGGCGTGGAGTCCACGATCCAGGTCGGGGTCGACCAGAACGGCAATCCGGTCATGGCACCGAACAATTCGATCGTCATCATGCTGGATGATCAGATCATTTCCTATCCGACCGCCAGAAAGGTCATCACCGGTTCGTCCTGCATCATCGAGGGCAATTTCACACAGGATGAAGCAGCTAACCTGGCCGCACTGATCCGCGGCGGTTCGCTGCCGGTCCCGCTGCAGGAGATCTCGTCGTCGTCCCAGACAGCGACCATCGGTGTCGACGCCTTCCATAAGAGCGTCATCGCCGGTATCATCGGTCTGATCATCATCTTCCTCATGATGCTGTTCTTCTACCGCATCATGGGTGTGGCGGCAGATATTGCATTGGCCCTTTATGTTGTCATCGTTCTCAGTGCTATGGCGCTGATGGGCAGTGTCCTGACACTGCCGGGCATTGCCGGTATCATCCTGTCCATCGGTATGGCCGTCGACGCGAACGTCATCATCTTCAACCGTATCAAAGAAGAAATCGCGCAGGGCAAGAGCATCCGCATCGCCGTCAAGAGCGGCTACAAGCGGGCGCTGGGCACCGTTATCGACTCGCAGGTGACCACCCTGATCGCGACGATCATCCTGTACCAGCTCGGTACCAGCCAGGTCAAAGGTTTCGCCTGGACCCTGATGCTCGGTATCATCGCCAGCATCATCACGGCGGTCTTTGTGACACAGCTGTTCCTCAGCCTCTTTGCGAACAGCCCGGCGTTTGCGAAGAACAGCCTGTTCTGCATGAACGAAGACGGGACACAGAAGTTCCACATCAAGAAGACATTCAAATTTATCGGCAACCGCAAGAAATTCTTCATCGGCAGCGCGGCTGTCATTATTGCCGGTCTGGTCATTGCTGCGACGGTCGGCATGAACTACGGCATCGACTTCACCGGCGGCACCATGATCCATATGGATATGCACCAGCAGGTGGAAGAGCAGGCGATCAAAGACGTGGCGGAAGCCCAGGGGATCAAGACCAACCAGATGGCGGTCGTCTTCTCCGGACAGGATAAGAACGAAGCGATCATCAAGACCAACGAATCGCTGGACAATGATGCACGCGCGGCGTTCACCGGCGCTCTCGAAGAAGAGTTCGGCCTGACGGATGCGGACGTGCTCGAAAGCGAATTCTTCGGACCGACGGTCGGCAGAGAACTGACAAAGAATGCTCTGACCTCGCTGCTGCTCGCGGCGATCGGCATGCTGATCTATATCCGCATCCGGTTCCGTGAATGGAAGTTCGGTGCGGCGGCGATCCTCGGTGTCCTGCACGACGTATTCATCATGATCGCGTTCTACGCGATCTTCCGAGTCACAGTCAACAACCCGTTCATCGCAGCGATCCTGACCGTTGTCGGTTACTCGATCAACGATACCATCGTTATCTTCGACCGCGTGCGCGAGAACGCCAAACTGCGCCACAGCGGCAGCACGGAACAGCTGCTGGACGACAGTATCAACCAGACGCTGTCTCGCTCGATCATGACGTCTGTCACTACGCTTGTCGTTATGATCCCGCTGCTGGTGATGGCAGGAGACGCGATCCGCGAATTCACACTGCCGCTGATGGTCGGCGTCATCACAGGCTGCTACTCCTCGATCTTCATCTGCAGCCCGCTGTATTATGTAATGACCAAAAAAGAGCGCCAGAGCCGCTATGAGAAGCAGATCGCCAGCAAAGGCAAGAAGAGCGGCAAGAAGTATCAGGGCGCTGTTTCCACCAAGAAGCCGAAGGAAGAAGAACTGCCCGGCACCGGCAAAAACGGCGAGAAGATCGTCGGTGCGATCCCTGCTGATATGAAGGAGACCTTCGAAGAAATCAACGGCGAAAAGCCGGAGATCCTCGCGTCCGTTCCGCAGGAGGTCGCCGACGAGTTTGAAAACCTCAGCGAAGCGGAACTGCTCGAAGAAGCAGAGATCTCCGAGGAGATCGATGAAGACCTCCTGGAGGCCGCAGAGCAGGCCGTGATGGGCAAAAAGAAGGGCTATCACGTCTCTTCCGCAAAAGCCAAAGCAGGCAAGAAGACAAGAAAAGCAAAACGCTAGTATACCCCCGCAGCGGGGAGTGACAGGAGACCTTACGTGTATCAGTCAAAAGCAGAATTCCTGAACGGACTCAAAGAACGCAATCCGTATTACGATCTCGATCGCATCGGGAAAGCTTTTGATGTGGCTGAAAAAATGCACGAGGGGCAGAAGCGCAAATCCGGAGAACCGTATCTGATCCACCCGATCGCGGTCGCAAACATCCTGGCCGAACTCGGCATGGACGACGCCACCATCATGGCCGGTCTGCTGCACGATGTTGTCGAGGATACGCCGTATTCCGAGAAGGACATGATCCGGGATTTCGGAGAAGAAGTCACGCAGCTTGTAGAGGGTGTTACCAAACTGGCTTCTCTGAAGTTCGAAAGCAAAGAGGAACGGCAGGCGGAAAACCTGCGCCGGATGTTCCTGGCGATGAGTAAGGATATCCGTGTCCTCATCATCAAACTCTCCGACCGGCTCCACAACATGCGGACCATCAACTACATGAGCGAGGAGAAGATCCGCGAGAAATGCCGGGAAACGCTGGATATATACGCACCGCTGGCGAGCCGCCTGGGGATCTACGCGATGAAGATGGAGATGGAAGACATCGCCATGAAGCATCTGTATCCCGAGGCGTACGCAGAGATCGCGGAGGCGTTGAACGCCAAGAAGGAAGAGCGTGAGGCAGCGATCGCCCGCGTTGTGGAAGAAGTCAAAGAATCGCTGGAAGACCTGCATATCGATTATGAGATATACGGG
>JAWRJC010000050.1:0-6338 GCA_040307715.1 Clostridiales bacterium
CCTCTGTGCGGTCAACGTATTCCAGACACCGCTGGCGGAACTGTCCGTTACAGGTATTCTGTTCGCGCTCCTGGCAGCGGCATCGCTCGGCGGGTACACCCTGTCGCTCGATCTGCTCGTGCCGGCGGACCTGGACAGACGGGTGGTGGTCACGTTCGTGCTCGATATCGCCGCGGTCCTGAGCATCCTGGTCTATCCCGGTATGTTCGCGGAGTTTGCGCATCTGACGCTTCCGGACCTCGGGATCTTTCTTTACCTGGCTGTTGTAACAAAACTCCTCTGTCTGTACCTGCTGCTCGCGGGGACGAAGATCGTCGGCGCGGCCCGGTCCGCTGTCATACAGTCTCTGGAGATCCCGTTCTCGCTGCTCGTCGCGTATCTGACGCTTCATCAGGTGCTGACACCGGTGCAGTTCATCGGCGTGGGGCTGGTGTTCCTGGCGGTCGTGCTGATGCAAAAGAAATAAGAAAAAGACGGCTGCGGCCGTCTTTTTGATTGCCAAGCGGCGCCTTTTGCCGGCTGTTTTGTCCGCTCTTTAGAGGAACCCCGCGAACGGGCGGCGGCAGACACCGCCTGCCAGCCAGTTGTGCAGTGTCGTAAAGTCGAACACCGGCAGGTTCGTGGCAGCCTGTACCATATGCGCAAACGGCGGCAGATCCGAGCACTCAAAGAGGATCGCGCCGATGTCATTCTCTTTCATCAGTCCCAGTGCCGCTTCCGCGACTTCTTCCCCGAGCTTCTTCGGGTTGTAGTAATTGACGCCCGGGACCTGACGGACCAGCGGGCCGAATTCGCTGCTGTCCTCAAGACCTGCCACGACGACAACATCCGGATCTTCGACACCGGTCGCGCGCAGCAGGTCCGGGGTGAACGAACTGCCGGATGCGCAGATGACACCGATTTTCTCCCCGTCCTTCAGCGTCGGCTTGATCCAGTTGACCTGCAGGAGGGAGGACATGGCGACCGGTACGCTGACTGCTTCGGCCAGCTGTTTCTGGTAATTGGCGTAGTACCCGCAGTTGCCGGATATGGCCCGGCAGCCTTCGCTCTCCAGTTGACGGGCTTCATCGAGCAGCATCTCAATGGCGGCCGGGTCGGCGTCAAAGAGCTGCTGGATCTCGACCTTCGACCGGAGATAGCGCACAGGGAAGTCGTATGTCCAGGGGTTGCCGACATTGCCGGGCATCTGCGGGAACCAGGTGTGCGGGGTGATGATGCCGAGCGGGTAGCCGCTCAGATCCTGCTCCGGGCGGGCGTAGATCGTCCGGTCGAATTCCGGCGATTCATCGCCGCTGATATAGCCGTAATTCCTGATATCGCTGTACATGGATTCTTTCCTTTCACATTGCGAAAAACCCGGCAGACGCACTTGTCTGCCGGGTCGTTGCTGTTAAAGAGCGGAGCTGTCCAGCTCGCTGTAGGGGAAGAAGAACGGGCGCAGCACAGCCGCGATCTCTTCGCTGCCGCCTTCCCTGTCCGCCTCGATATTCAGAGGCATGAGCGGATCGTGGAGCGAACGGCGCAGCAGGCACCAGCCCATCGGAGCGGCAGAGGAATCGCTTCCCCCTGCAGCCGCGTCAAAGAATTCGATGCGGACGCCTTCGTAGTTGGGCGTGACAAGGCGTATGGACAAAGTCTGTCCGAAGGAGGCCGGCATGGAGCGGCTCGCGGCGCTGTTGTCGCCGGCTGCCCAGGCCTTGAGATCATCCAGGATCTGATCCGCGTAAGCGCCAAAGTCCTCCGCGGTGATCGGCATCCTGACCTCTCTGGCCTCGGCGGGTTCTTCGAGATCCGCCAGCAGCGCGTCCAGATCGCTGCCCGCTTTTTTGAGGAGCGCCGCCTTGATGACGATCTTCGTTGCCAGATACGCACCGTCGTCGAGGAAATAGTTCTCCGCGAGCGCGGCATGCCCGGAAGTCTCGATCGCGAGCGGACAGTCGATGCCCCGGCGGGTAAGTTCCTGCGCTTTGTTGATGACGTTCTTGTAACCGCGCATGTAGCGCAGATGTTTCAAGCCGAGCGTACCTTCGAGGAACTTCGTGAGCTGCGTGCTCGTGATGCTGTCCGTGACGACCGTGCTGCCGGGATGCGCATCCGCGACGAGCAGGGCGGCCAGCGCGACGATGCCGTTGCGGGCGACCTCTCTGCCCGCGCCGGTGACCGCCGCCGAGCGGTCCACATCGGTGTCGAAGATGATCCCCAGATCGCACTTGCCGCCGAGGACCGCGTCCCGCAGCGCTTCAACCGCTTCGGCATTTTCGGGATTGGGGGCGTGATTGGGGAAACTGCCGTCCGGGTCCGCATAGCGGCTGGCACTGACATCTGCGCCGAGCGGCTCGAGGACTTCGGACGCATAGAACCCGCCGGCGCCGTTGCCGGCATCTACTGCGACCGTAAGGCCGGACAGCGGGTATTCCGCGTCCGCGTCCGGCGCGCCTTTGCAGACGCCGTCCGTGATCAAGCCGCGCAGATGGGCGGCGTAGGTCTCCATCAGATCCGGGATATACGCGCCGAGTTCCGCCTGCGCAAAGATCGGGCGGTCCCGCTCGATCTGCGAACGGGCGGTGATGCTGCCGTTGATCTTCGCGTCACGTTTGGCGTCTTCTTTCGCGGCGGCAAGTCCCGGTGAATCGTCTTTGTAAGCATCCGGTCCGGGCATGTGCGCCAGTTTTTCCTTCATCGCAGCGACGGCAGAGAGCATGGCCGCTTCCTCCTGCGCTTTGCGCGCGGCGGCTTTTTCTTCTGTTTCTTTGGGGAGCGAGTCCTCCGCGTATTCGATGATCTTCGCGATGTCGGCTTTCTGCAGACCGCCTTCCGCGTCGAAGTATTTGAACCCGTTCCGTTCGTACGGCAGGTGGCTGGCGGTGATCATGACGGCGCCGTCACAGTGGAAGCTGTTGAACTTGGTCGCCATGAACATGGCCGGCGTGCTCGCCAGGCCGCAGTCGAAGAAGGTCACATCGTTGACGGACAGCGTCACGAGGATGATCTGCTTGAGGTACGGTCCGGAGAGGCGGCTGTCGCAGCCGACGGCGACCGAGAGCGATTCGACGGGTTTGCCGGTCTTTTCGCTCAGCCAGCGCAGGTATCCCTGCGTCAGCGATTCCGCCTCGGTGCGCAGCAGATTGGCATCGCCGGATACGCCGGGGATCGCGACACCGCGGATGTCGCTGCCGTTCTGCAGGGCCTTGAGCCCTTTCTTATCTGCACTCATAGAAGTGTCTCCTTATTCTTTGATGGTCCCGTCGGGGTTGAAGACGGGCAGTTTGTCCAGTGCGATGATGTCGCCGCGGTCCATGGCGTCGCCCTCGGCGAGGACAGCCATCTTGGCGACGATGTTGGCACCTGCCTGTGCCGCCAGCGCTTCGATCGCATTGAGGGACGCGCCGGTGCTGATGACGTCGTCGAGGACCAGGACGCGTTTGCCGCGCATCTTCTCGACGTCGCTTTTGCCAAGGTACAGGTGCTGCTCGTACGCGGTGGTGATGGACTCGACCGACACGACGAGCGGATCCTCCATGTAGACCTTCAGGCCTTTGCGGGCGACGATGTAGTCGTTCTGACCGGCCAGTTTGGCCATCTCATGGGCTAGAGGGATACTCTTCGCTTCCGCGGTGAGGATGATGTCGAATGCCGGTGCTTTGGCCAGCAGTTCTTTCGCCGCCGCTTCGTTGATCTCGACATCGCCGAGCATGATGAATGCCGCGATGGAAAGATCCTCGCTGACCGGGAAAAGGGGCAGCCGGCGCTTGAGCCCCGCGATCGTCATTTCGTGATACAGCATAGTAGACTCCTTTTGTGTAAGGTTGTTAAATATTCGCCGGAGATCCAGTCTCCGGAATCGCTCTTTATGCGCTGAAGGTGACCGGGAAGATCAGCGTCAGGATGCGCAGGACGAACAGCGCCGCGCTGATCCACATGACCGGATGCACTTCTTTCGCGCGCTTCTGGCAGATACGAATGATCACGTGTGCCAGGATACCGAACATGATGCCGTTGGCGATCGAATACGTGAAAGGCATCATGATGAGGGCGAGGAAACCCGCCACGGCGTCGGCCATATCTTCGCTGAAGTCCATGTCCTTGACGGCGGACAGCATCAGGAAGCCGACGTAGGTCAGGGCTGGTGCGGTCGCAAAACCCGGGATCGCCAGGAACAGCGGCGAGAGCAGCAGCGACAGAAGGAACAGGCCGCCTGTGATGACCGAGGCAAAGCCGGTCCGGCCGCCTGTACTGACGCCGGCGCTCGACTCGACGTAACTGCTGACCGTAGAAGTGCCCAGGCAGGCGCCGGTAACGGTGCCGAGTGCGTCGCACATCAGCGCTTTGCTGGCTCTGGGAAGGTCGCCGTTCTCATCCAAAAGGCCGCCCTTGCTCGCCACGCCGACCAGCGTGCCGGCGGTGTCGAACAGATCGACGAAGAAGAACGAGAACAGGATCACGACGAACTCCAGCAGATGGGTGAACGCCCATTTGAAATTGAAAGCGAACAGTGTCGGCGCAGCCGGCATCATGCCGCCGGAAAAGTCCGGGAAGAGAGAGCCGCCTGCAGCTGCATCATACCAGCCGGCGAGCTGCGCGAGCATGCCGAGGATCCAGGTGGCAAGGATGCCCCACAGGATCGCACCGGTGACGCGGTAGTGGCTCAGGACCGCGATGATCAGAAAGCCCAGCATGGACAGCGCCACAGGGGCGGCCGAGAGGTCGCCGAGGGCGATCAAGGTGTCCGGATCGGCGATCACGACGCCGGCGTCCTTCATGCCGACGATGACGATGAAGAGGCCGATGCCGCCGGTGATGCCAAGTTTGAGATTGGCCGGGACTTTGTTGACGAGGTTCTCACGGAACTTCGTGAGCGTCAGAAGGATGAACAGCATTCCCTCGCAGAAGACCGCGGTCAGCGCGATCGTATAAGGATCGTCGATTCCCGCTTTCGCCAGCGGCAGGCAGACGCTGTACGCAAAGTACGCATTCAGCCCCATGCCGGGCGCGAGCGCGATCGGATAGTTTGCGTAGAACGCCATGAAGAGCGTCGCGAACCCCGCGGAAACGGCGGTCGCCGTGAAGACGCTGCCCGCACTGAGTCCCGCGTCGGAGAGGATCAGCGGATTGATCGCGAGGATATAGACCATCGACAGGAATGTGGTGATGCCTGCGATGACCTCGGTCTTGACGTCCGTATTGTGTGCTTTGATGCCGAATAACTTCTCCATGGTTTCCTGTTCGTTCTGCTTCAGTCTTTTGTATCGGTGTCCTCCGCGTGGAGGGAGATGTCCATGCTGCCGCTCCGGTAGCCGTCCATGTCGAGGGCAGCATAGAGGAATCCGGCATCATGGATCCTTTCTCTGACTCTGTCCAGGCAGGCGGGGCGTGCGAACTGCAGCCGGTCGTCCTGCGGGACTTCGACGATGGCGATGCTGCCGTGCGCCCGCACCCGGACGGTCTTGAAGCCGAGGGCGCGGATGAACTGCTCGATCTCATCGACCGCCTGCATCTTTTCGCGGGTCAGCCGTTCCCCGTAAGGAAACCGGGTCGCAAGACACGGGTTGGCCGGCTTGTTCCATATAGGCAGGTTCATGGCGCGCATCGCGGTGCGGATCTCGCCTTTTGTAAAGCCGGCGGCTTCGAGCGGGCTGACGATGCCCAGTTCCCTGAGCGCGCGTCTGCCGGGCCGGTGTGTCTGCGCATCATCTGCGTTGCTGCCGTCGGCGAGGGGCATGCCGTCCAGGCACTCCAGCATGTGTTCGAACATGCCGCGCTTGCAGATATAGCAGCGGTCGGGCGGATTGTCCGCGATCTTCGCGAACAGTTCGTCGGGCATGTTGACGATGAGCTGGGAGATATCGTGCTCCTCGCAGAACCGCCGCGCTTCCAGAAATTCCGCGGGGGAAATGTGCGGTCCGTTGACGGTCAGCGCCAACGTCCGCGGCCCAAGGACTTCTTTTGCGCACATCAGCAGGAACGTGCTGTCCACGCCGCCTGAGAAAGCGACGGCCAGTCCGTCATAGCCTGCGATGAGGTCCTTGAGGTGTTTCAGTTTCTCCTGTACGCCTGCTTCCATGAGCGATTCTCCGGTCTTGTCCTGTATCAGTCTTCAAACTCCGCGCACAGCGCGTTGACTTCATCTTCAGTGGCTGCCATCGCGGCAAGCGTCTCGGTCATCAGCTGATCGAGTTCCCAGCCGAGCTGCTCCGCTCCGCGGCGGATGATGTCGCGGTCGCAGCCTGCGGCGAATTTTTTATCTTTGAACTTCTTCTTGAGGGATTTGACCTCCATATCTTTGCAGCTCTTCGACGGCCGCATGAGGGAATACGACCAGATCAGACCGGTCAGTTCGT
>JAWRJC010000051.1:0-25101 GCA_040307715.1 Clostridiales bacterium
CTGCGCTTCTTGACGAACATGATCAGGACCATGCCGATCAGGAGCGCCAGCGGCGCCAGGTTGTCGGACTTGAAGAAATATAAAGGACTGTCGGCCCCGGCACTGACATCCATGAGTCGAATGATCTGCGCCGTGATCGCAGTCCCTACATTTGCACCAAGAACGATACCGATCGACTGTCGGAATTTAAGGAAGCCCGCACCGACAAGACCGACCGTCAGGACGATCGTTGCCGTCGAACTCTGGATCATACACGTGACCAGTACGCCGAGCAGAAAAGCGAGCGCCGGATTGGCTGTCGCCTTCTCCAGTGCGGTACGCATCGCACCGCCCGAACTGCTCTTCAGACCGTCGCCCATGACGCGCATCCCGTACAGGAACAGCGCCAGACCGCCCAGCAAAGATACCACCTGATAGAATACTTGCATTGCTTTTTCTCCTTACCTTTTTCGCACCCGCAGCCAGTCTGACAGATGCTTCGTTCTGTGTCCCCCCTGCCGCACCCTTCCGCCGCAGGTCACAGAATCAAATTTTCATTTCTCTCCAACTTATCCCAGATTATTATACATATCGACACAATTGTAAAGCAAGCGAAAAGTCTGCTTAAAAGCAAAGTGAAAGCGCGGTCTTTTTGCAAGACCGCGCTTTATCACTGCTATGCAGCATTTGCCTTAATACCTGCCTTTATTAAACGCCTACTTCATAAACTGGTCGATCGCCTTGTTGACCTTGTCGAGCGATTCCCTGTCGTTCTCGTGCATGGCTTCCACCACACAATGCTCCAGGTGCTCTTTCAGGAGCAGCCTGCCGGTGCTGGTCAGCGCTGCCCGGACCGCGGAGAGCTGGATCAGCACGTCCGCGCAGTCATCGCCGTTTTCGACCATGCGCTTGACCTTTTCGAGGTGGCCGATGGAACGGGACAGCCGGTTGACAATGGCGCGGATCTCCTCCGGGTCGTGCGTATGCGAATGCGCGCCGTGCTCGTGCTCACCGTGATGGGTATGACAGTGGGTCGTGCCGTCTGCGTGGGTATGCATCTGTTCCGTCTGTGCTTTCTTCTTATCCATTTGATAACCTCTTCTCTACGGGGTATCCTACAAGGCGGTTCTGCGAAAAACAACCCCCCGTGGGGGTTCGTTGTCTTTCCGGAGTTCTTTATACTATAGATACAGCATTACTTTATCATAAAAAACCAGTGATGCAAAACCGCACGTTTAACAACTGATCTGGAGAGAACAACCATGCATATCCCTGACAATTACCTGAGCCCCGAGACCTGCATCGCCATGACGGCGGCGATGGTTCCCGTGTGGGCGGTTTCCATCAAAAAAGTCAAAGACCATCTCCCGAAGGAGAAAGTGCCAAAGCTGGGTGTCGGCGGCGCCTTCTCGTTCCTCGGCATGATGTTCAATGTACCGCTGCCGGGCGGCACGACCGGACATGCTGTAGGAGGTACGCTCATCGCGCTCTTGCTCGGGCCATGGGCGGCCTGTATATCGGTCAGTATGGCCTTGCTCTTACAAGCATTGATATTCGGTGACGGCGGGATACTCGCCTTCGGGGCGAACTGCTTCAACATGGCGTTCGTCCTGCCCTTCGTCGGTTATGCGGTCACGCATCTGATCGCACCGAAATTCGGCACCGCGGAGTCGTCGAATAAACGCGACCTGATCGCGGCGGGCATCGGGTCTTATGTGGGGCTCAACGCAGCGGCACTGTGCGCGGCGATCGAGTTCGGCATCCAGCCGATGCTCTTCACCGACGCGGCAGGCAATGCGCTCTATTGTCCCTATGGGCTCGGAATCGCCATCCCTGCCATGATGATCGGGCACCTCACCCTCTTCGGAGCGGTCGAAGCCATCTTCACCGTTGCCATCCTGGCGTTCGTCAGATCCGCAGCGCCGGAGATGCAGCTGTCCCACAAAGAGTATAAAACGTCCACCCCGCTGAAAGTCTTCCTTGGCGCACTGATCCTGGCCACACCGCTCGGGCTCATCGCCACCGGTACCGCCTGGGGCGAATGGGGCGCGGACGAGATCGCGGACACCGGCATCGGCTACACCCCGCAGGGGATGCTGGACGGGTTCCAGTTTGAGGCGATCATACCAGACTATTCCGTCGCCGGGATGCCGGAGGTGGTCGGCTATATCCTCTCCGCTGTCATCGGCGTCGCCTGTCTCGTTATCATCTTTAAACTCGCGAGCCTGCTCAAGAAAGGTGGGGAAACGGCCGCTTAGCACAGCGGTCCGGAGACTCCATGGACAAAACGATCATGCGGCTCCTCGGCCGCATTCTGGAAAGCGATTCAAAAGCAGCAAACTCTAAAATGCCACGGATCCTGCCGGCGCTCCGGCTGTCCGTGGTTTTGCTATGCATCCTTCTCTGTTCGCTGTCCCGCAACGCGATTTTTGTCGTTGCCATACTGGCTGCAGAACTATTGCGCCTCGCTTTCCTGCCGCCCCTGCGCATTGCAGGCGTGCTGCGGCGCCTCGCCTTGCCGGTCCTCTTCACGCTCCTGATCATGCTCCCGTCGGTCTTCCTCGGGCACCCGCGCACGATGCTGACGATCACAATGAAGGTCACCTGTTCCGTGCTGCTCCTGCTCCTCGCCAATGAAGAGATGGACTGGAAGGATGTGACCGGCGTATTCCGGTCCTGGCACGTCCCGGGGATCTTCACGATGACGCTGGACATGATGTTGCGTTTCCTCGTCCTGCTCGGGCGCCATTCTCACGCCATGCTGGAGGCCATTTCCCTGCGCACCGTCGGCAGTGTGTCCGGCAGGCAGCGCGACCGTGCCCGGTATAAAACAGCCGGCGGCGTCCTCGGCACTACGTTCCTCGTTTCCCAGCGGCTTTCCCAGCAGACATTCGAAGCGATGGAATGCCGGGGTTACGACGGCGTCTATAAGGGGTATAATAAGCATAAGGCGGGCTGGATGGACGGTGTATATGCCCTGTTGATCCCGTTCCTGATTGCAACCTTTGTATACTGCCAGAGTTTGATGCATTGACACCGGCGCCCCGGCGCTCAGAATAAACCGATCGATGATTACTTTAGACCACGTCAGTTATAAATATCCGGACGGCAACCTTGCCCTCGACGACATCAGCCTGCACCTTACTGCGGGCCGTTGTTACTGTCTCAGCGGGCCGAACGGCTGCGGCAAGTCGACGCTCTTCCGCATCCTGAACGGCCTGTCCTTTGCGACCGCCGGCCGCTATCTGCTGGAGGGGGACGAGATCACCGAAAAGAAACTGCGCGACAAAGCGTTCTCCGCCTCTTTCCACCGCCGCATCGGCTATATCATGCAGAACACGGAAGTGCAGCTGTTCACACGCAGCGTGGAGGACGAGATCGCCTTCGGGCTGTACCAGATGGGACTGCCTGACGATGAAGTCACGGCACGCGTCGAGAAGTACATCGCTCTTCTGGGTCTGCAATCGCTTCGGAACCGCGCCCCGTTCAATCTGAGCGGCGGCGAGAAAAAGAGGACCGCCCTCGCCGCGATCCTCGCCATGGAGCCCCCGGTTCTCATCATGGACGAACCGCTCAGCGGCCTCGATGAAGACGGCCAGATCTGGGTCACCGACTTCATCAACAGCCTGAAAACGCCGGACCGGCTCCTGCTCATTGCCACGCATAATAAAGATCTCATCAGCACCATCGCCGACGAGACCATTTACATGACCAAAGACCACACTCTTCTGTAACTGCCTGCAATCTGCTCTCCGGTTGCAGGTTTTTTTATGATATGATATACGCAAGTAATACATATGCCGTTTAAGGAACGAAAGCGAGGTGTTCTATGCTTCACGAAGTATCTTTCAAATCCTTCAACCAGCGGGATGACGTGTATGGATGGGTCTATGTGCCGGCCGCCGAACCAGCCGGGATCATACAGCTCGTCCATGGTTTTGGTGAGCATTCCCGCCGGTACCTGCACATGATCGTCCGGTTCATGGATGAGGGTTTCATCGTTGCAGCGGATGACCATGTCGGCCATGGCAAGACCGCGGTGGAAAACGACTGCTGGGGCGACTGGGGCGACAAGGGTCCGCACACCATGATGGAAGACGAACACCTTCTGACCCTGAAAGTGAAAGAAATGTATCCGGACCTGCCCTACTTCATGTTCGGGCACAGCATGGGTTCGTTCATCGCGCGCGATTACATCACCAAATACGGCGATGAACTCGACGGCGTTACGCTCTGCGGCACCTCCGGCACCTTCCCCGGTCTGGATAACGGAATCGCCTACCTCGAAAAACTGATCGAAGAAGGCAAAGGGCTGGAATCCGATCCGGCGGTGGGCGGCATGGTCATGGGCTGGATGTTCGCCCGCTGCGAGGAAGGCGTCACGCTCGGCAACGAATGGATCTGCCACGATCCGTACGTGCAGAAAGACCATGCGGAAGACCCGTTCGACGCATTCACCAAACCGACGAGCAACCGGTCCTTCCTGGACTTCTGCCGGATGATCGAGCAGATCACGGGCCCCGACTGGGCTGCCAAGGTCCCGCACGAACTGCCCATCTACAACATCGGCGGCGATCAGGATCCGGTCGGCCAGTACGGGCAGGGCGTCTACGAAGTCTCCAACTGGCTCGCCGCAGCCGGCTGCGATGTGCAGACGCAGCTGTATCCCGGATACCGTCATGAGATCCACAACTACGACGAGTTGAAGGAAGATGTGGAGGACGACATCGTCAGCTTCTTCTATGAAACGCTGATGCTGAAAGACCCCGAACTCTTTGAAGAAGACTGACCGGCCCGGTACACACTATGCCCATAAAAAAGCCCTGTTCCATTCAGCATGGAACAGGGCTTTCTTCCCTTTGCCTTTCTTTTCGCAGTCACTGCCAGAAGCGTTCTCTGCGGCGTCTGCGGACCACCCACAGCAGGATGCCTGCCAGTACGGCGATGCCAAGCGGCCACGCCCAGACGGGCACATTGTGGATGTTGTAGCAGCGGACGCGGACCCACATCTGATTGATCCGTTCGCTGTCTTCCGCATTGAAATCCGTCATGATCGACGCCCGGCGGATCTGTTCCTGGGAGGGGTACCTCGCGCTGATCTGGCGGTCGACCTGGTCCGAAGGCACCGTCACAACGTAATCCGGATCGTCCGGATCGCCGCTGAAGAAGTACCCGAGCGGATACTCCACGGTGTCTGTCTCATCATCTTCCGCACCGTCCAGATACTCGACGTATTCGAAGATGCGGTTGTCATCGCCGCCCGAGATCACGGACGTGTAACCGACGTAGTACATGTTGCGCACCACATTGTCCGGGCGGGACACGAAATTGATGAACGCCTCCGACGCGTGCTGCTTGTTCAGGTCGCCGGCGATGCCGTCCTTCAGCATGATCCATCCGTCGAAGTAGATGTTCGTGCTCTCTTCCGGGACCGCCCATGCCAGCTCAAGCCCGTCTTCGTCCGCCTGATCCAGCGTATAGGACCCGTCGCCGGACCACTGGTAGTTCACGACCACTTTGCCGGTGATCATATCCGCCTTGCCGGCATCCGTCTCGAACGAATAGATATTGTCCTTGATCCCCTGCAGATAGCGCTGCACCGCAGCGACGGTCTCAGGCGAAACGTCGTTCATCTCCTCCTGCAGGCGCTGCGGGTAGTTGGGGTCGTTCCTGAACTCCTCGGATGTCAGGAGGTCCGACTTCAGCGCGCCGACCGCGGCGAAGTACGTCTCGCGCACGCTGTCCTTGACGGTGATCTGTTTTCTGTAATCGCTGTTCTCCAGCAGGTGCCACGTGGACGCCTCCTCGCGGGACACCACCGCCGGGTTGTAGACAAATCCTGTCACGCCCCACATATAGCCGGCGATGCAATTCGACCAGGTCATCCCGCCCGCCTCATGAGAATCGAAGATGTCCTTGATGTACGGGGAAACGCCCCGGATGTAGAAGTTGTTCTCATCGGTCGTATCGAAAAACGCGTCCGACAGAGGCTGGACCTCGCCCTCTTTCATGAGTTTCATGATCAGGTACTCGGACGGGCAGATCAGATCGTAGTGGTCCCCCAGCGTCAGCATGTTGTACAGGTCTTCGTTGGTACCGAAAGTCGAGTACTCGACCTTTACCTTCCGGCCGTAGGTCTCATAATACCAATCCTCAAAATCATCGATCATAGACCGTTCGCCGAAGACATCGCCGCTTTCGAGTTCGATCCGTTCATCTTCATCCCAGTCGCCGAGATCGATGTATTCCTCCCAGTTCGCGACACGGATCACGGTCACGTTCTCCTCCGCATAGACCGGTGCCGGCGCAGCTGCCATGCCGCCCAGCGTGAACGCGAGTGCCAGAACGGCTGCCGTTCCCGCCGCCGCTTTGCCCGCTGCTTTGCCTTTCCGGCCGCGGCGTTTCGGTTTCAGTGTGCCCGCTCCGCGCGCCGCCGCGCGGTTGGCACGGATGTTCATTCCCAGCACGATCAGGACCACCAGCACGAAGATCACCGTGGACAGCGCCCACAGCGCCGTCTTGATGTCGGTCTGCGCCCCCTTCGTCGCATTGACGACGTAGGTGCTGATCGTGTCAAACACGGCCGGTTTGGTGTAGGTCGCGATGAAGTAATCGTCCAGCGACAGCGTGATCGCCAGCGCAAAGCCCGCCGCGATGCCGGAGTAGATCTGCGGGAAGACGACCTTCCACAGCGCCGCTGCCGGCGTCGCGCCCAGGTCGAGCGCCGCTTCGTACAGACTCGGATCCATCTGCTTGAGCTTCGGGATGACCGAAAGGTACACAAAAGGCGCACACAGCGTCACATGCCCGATGAGCAGCGGAATATAGGTATCCTTGCTGATGCCGAACACGACGACCAGCAGGATACAGATCGAAAAACCGGTGACGACGTCCGCGTTGATGACCGGGATCTGGTTCATCGTGGCGATCGCGGAAGCTGTGCGTTTCTTCGAATAAAACGCCCCCACCGCGCCGAGCGTGCCCAGGATCGTCGCGATCACCGCCGCGGCAAGCGCGAGCAGGACCGTCCCGGCGATCATATTGCGAAGGTCTTCCGTCGTGAACAGCGTCACATAGTTGTGCAGCGAAAAACCGCGGATCGCACCGATCTGCGTCGCGCTCGTAAAACTGTACAGTGCCAGGATCAGGATCGGCGCGTACATGAAGAGCAGAGCAAGCAGAAGGATAGCGGGACGGATGAGTTTCTTCATCACAGCAGCTCACCTCCCGTCCTTGCGTCGCCCGCTTCCATGCTGTTCGTAAGAAGGGTGAACACGCAGATGATAGCGAGCAGGATCAGCGCGATCATCGATCCGCCATGCCAGTTGTACGCCGAGAAATAGCTGCCGATCAGGCTGCCCATGATGTAGGTGCTGTTGTACAGCATGTCGAGGACCACGTAGTTGGTCATAGCCGGCAGGAACACCATGGAAACGCCGCTGATGATGCCCGGCACGGACAGCGGCAGTGTGACGCTTAAGAACGCGCGCCTGTTGTCGGCGCCGAGGTCTCTGGCAGCTTCGATCAGAGAGCCGTCGAGTTTGATGAGCACCGTATAAATAGGCAGGATCATGAACGGCAGGAAGTCGTACGTCATGCCGATCACGGAATTCAGGAACGGATGGAACGCCAGGTTGCCTTCGATCATTGTCAGGATCTCCTTCAGCGCAGTGATGCGCAGAGAGAAGTTGATCCACATCGGCAGGACAAAGAGCATCACGACGACGCTTTTCGCCCGGATCTCGCTCGATGCGAGGATGTAAGCCACCGGATAGGCGATTGCTAAACACACTACAGTTGTTACCGCTGACAGCGCCAGGCTGTAGAGGAGCGTACCGAGCGTGTTCGGATCCGTGAAAAAACCGGTGAGGTTCTTCATGGTGAAGACGCCCTGCCCGTTCGTGAAAGCGTAGTAAAAGAGTACCAGAAGAGGAGCCGCCACGAAGAGCAGCAGGAACGCGGTGTATGGAATACCCAGCGTTTTTCTGGAAAGCTTCAAGTCTTGTCTCCTCTGCTGTTGCCTCAGGAACGGCGGTCTATTTGCCTACCGTAATGTTCATTTTTCCGGGCGGCAGGATCAGGCCGACATGGTCGTCCATATTCCACAGGTATTCATCGTCCACGATGAAGTCCTGCCCGAGTTCGGTGTTGATCACGTAGCTGTAGTGGTCGCCCTTGTAGATCAGGTCGCTGATGACGCCGTCGACCAGCACGTCCGCATCCTCGATGTCGTCGGTCATGACGATATCCTGCGGCTCGATCGCCGCGGTGATGCGCAGTCTCGACGTGTCGATCCTGATGCCGTGGGCATCGACCAGATCATCGCCGCTGCGGCGGCTTCCCGCGATCAGATCCGAGAGTTTCGTCTCGAGTTCTTTGCCGTTGAAGGCCAGCCGGTCTCCGCTCTCGATATCCACCTTGAAGTAATTGGTGTGGTCTTCCGCAACCATGACGTGGATGTTGTCCGGCTCGACCGTCATGCCGACAAAATTGCCGACCTGCGCCGCACGGGTGCTCTGGATCACGACCTCGTAGCGCCCCGACTGCACGGTGATCTCGTAGTGGATCCCTTTGAAGATGACGGAGATGACACGGCCGCGGATCTGTCCTTTGGCCGGCTCCGTCAGCACGATGTCCTCCGGACGCAGGACCGCGGTGATCCGGGTGCCCGTCGGGATGTCGTCGACGCACTCGAACTGCCCGCCGGCAAATCTGGCGCGCAGCGGTCCGGTCATGATCCCGTTGAAGATATTGCTGTCGCCGATGAAGTCCGCCACGAACGCGTTCTGCGGCTCGTTGTAGATATCCTCCGGTGTGCCGACCTGCTGGATCTTCCCCTCGGACATGACGACGATCTTGTCCGACATGGTCAGCGCTTCTTCCTGGTCGTGCGTGACATAGATAAACGTGATGCCCAGTTCATCGTGCATCTCTTTCAGTTCGAGCTGCATCTCCTTGCGCATCTTAAGGTCGAGCGCGCCGAGCGGCTCGTCGAGAAGCAGGATCTCCGGTTCGTTGACCAGGGCGCGGGCAATCGCCACGCGCTGCTGCTGGCCGCCGGAAAGCGTGGAGGTGGAGCGGCTTTCAAACCCTTCCAGGTCCACCAGTTCCAGCACCTTTTTGACCTTTCTGCGGATCACGTCCTGCGGCATCTTTTTCTGCTTGAGACCGAAGGCGATGTTCTCGTAGATGTTCATGTGCGGGAACAGCGCGTACCGCTGGAACACGGTGTTGATCGGCCGCATGTGCGGCGGCAGGTTGGAGATATCCCGGCCGTTCAGCAGGATATCGCCCTCCGTGGGCATCTCAAACCCGGCGATCATCCTGAGCGTCGTGGTCTTCCCGCAGCCGGACGGGCCAAGGAAGGTGACGAATTCGCCGCGCTTCACTTCCAGATTGAAGTCGGAGACAGCCGTGAACCCGTCTTCAAACTTCTTTGTGATATGTCTTAATTCGATGATGTTTTCTCTCACTGTCTTCTACTCGCCCTGCTCTTGCTGCAGGTATTCTTCCATCCGGGCAAAGACTTTCTTTGTGAACGCGACCGCCTCGACGACCGTTTTCGGCCCCGTGACGATGTCGCCTGCCGCGAATACGCCGGGCGTGCTCGTCTCGCCGTACTCGCTGACGTCGAGCAGGCCGCGCTGTGTCAGCTGGATCGACCCCGTGTGCAGATCCGCGCCGGGGCCCTGCCCGATCGCCAGGATCACCGCGTCTGCCGGGACATCGAAAGGCTCGGTGTAATCTTCTTCAAAACTGACGCTGCCGTCTTCGTTCTCGATCCGGCGGACACGTACGCAGCGTACGCTGTCCTCCTGGATGCGGACCGCCTGGGCATAGTGGATGAATTCCACGCCGTCGATCTCCGCCATTTCGATCTCGTCGCGGTTGGCGGTCATGTCTTCTTCTCCCATGAAGTGCAGGATGGTGACGTGTGCCCGCTCTCTGCGGACCGCTGTTCTCGCCGCGTCGATCGCCACATTACCGGCGCCGACGATGCAGACCTGCTTGCCGAGGTTGAACGTCTCGGGCGACTTCAGGTAGTCGATCGCGAAGTGGACATGCCCCAGCGTCTCGCCGAGCAGGCCCAGTTTGTTCGGTCTGCCGGTACCGGCGGCGACAAAGACCGCTTTATACCCGTCCGGGAAAAGGTCTTCGATCCTGATGTTGGTGCCGATCCGCGTGTTCGGGCGGAAATGCACACCGAGGCGGATCATCAGATCTTTATACATATCGAGGAGATCCCGGGGCAGCCGGAACGGCGGGATGCCGTAGCGTAGGACGCCGCCGATGTTGTCCTGCGCCTCGAACAGCGTCACATCGTAGCCTTTCAGGAGCAGCAGCAGGGTCATGACAATGCCGGCAGGCCCCGCGCCTGCAACGGCGACCTTGATGCCGTTCTTTTCGATCTCGGGGACCGTGATCGTTTCGAGGTAAAACCTCGAAATATACTCTTCCACACGGTAGAACTCGACCGGCGTGCTCTTGATGCCGAGCACGCAATGCCCCGCGCAGTTGCGCTCATGCGGGCAGATGACTGCCGTGACCGCCGAGAGCGGATTGTTCCGGAACAGCATATCACCGGCTTTCTCCATCTCTCCGTCCAGGAACAATTGTGTGACCTGGGGGATCGGCGTTCCGACCGGGCAGTGCAGCGCGCACTGGGGTTTTTTACACTTGAGACATCTTTCCGCTTCTTTTTTGATCGAAGACATGGGATTCTCCTTCAATTCAAAAGTGATACAGGTTATACCGCGTTAAGTGTATCACATTTTCATCCGTACTGATACATATTCCGTGCGCATACCACGCCTGTTTCAGCACTCTTCAAACAGATCCTCAAAATCATCCGGTGCGAGCCAGAAGACCCCGCAGTTCGAGAAATCCGGATACTGCGCGATGTGGTCGATCACGGAAAACCCGACTTCTTCCTGCCTGCACGCGCGGATATAGGCGTAGACTGGCTCCTCCGTCGGGATTTTCGGGCGGTAGACAGCGTCGGTCCGCAGTTTGATGATCCTGTACCGGTCATTCTTTTTCTTCTTCATCTTTCTCTCTCCTCTTCACGATTTCCTGTAAACAAATAAGCGCAGCGTTGGCTGCGCTTATCTTACAATTTTTGGTATTAGATGTCAATAATTTACATTTGCGTCAGGGCGATTCCGCGGTCTACTCGTACTCAATAATATCATGTCTGTTGGTCGTTACAAACATTGTATTTTCACAACGAGACATTTCATTATTGAACGGTTTATTGTTCATTCCACATATTTTCCGGTGGTTTGGTTGTCATTCGGTTGTCACTCTTCCTGCGAGATGAAGCGGCGTTCTGCATCCCGGATCTCATCGAGCACTTCCTTCTTGCGCACTTCATCCATCATGCGTTCTGCACGCTTTTGAAGACATCCGAGGAAGGCGACGTCACCTGCCCTTTCTATGATATCCTCAAATATCTCACTTAGCCAAAACAGTTCCTCATCACTGCAGCCGGTCTCAATGAAGATCCTTGCCGCCTGCATGTCCTCGCAGATGGCATCAAGTTCCTTCTCCCACCAGGGATCGGGGTAGTAAAATGCACCTTCTGCTGTTATGCGCTCATTGATTGCAGTTTGTATCCTTTCAATATTGTTCATATTACTTGCTCCTCGTCAGGTAGAGAGCCGGAACCTTTTTTGTAAGCCATACTCCATTGACTGATAAAAAGAACTGGAAACCGTCTTCAAACATTTTAGCAGCGTCCACCAGATATATAACAGGCGTTCCGTGACGTTGACCAACTTTATATGCTGTGTTGCAATCTGAGGAAAGATGTACATACAAACGGTTTTTGGGTATCAAGCCTTCTTGCTCTATCGAGTTGGCATATTTCTTTCCCGTTCCATGCCAAAGTACCGCTGGCGGTCGCTTTTCCTCCAGTTCCACATCAACAGACACCGAATGGCCCTGATTGGCCCTGATTTTTGTTTTATCCTCATTGAATGAGTAACGTTGCTTTTCATCTTCCGCAACGATCTTTTCAAGAAGGGACATATCTATCGGATAAGTCCTGGAAATACCCGCAATCACCTCATCTACATTGGCCCATCCATGTTCATCCAGCACAATTCCTGCCGCTTGTGGCTTATGTCTTAAGATAAAACTTATATACTTACTCAACTTTTCTTCGTTTACTCTCATATAACCAACTTCCCTATCCAATGCGTCCTAATGCTGCAGCACGTTTCATTATCTCTTCTTTCTTCTTACCGCTTTGATTGATTTCATTAGCATATGATGACTTGCGCCTTAGTGTCGATAGCAATAGTGATAAACTCTTAATCGAGCACTTTGAAGCAAACAATCAAAGCTATAAATACGTTTCTGCTTGGTATCTATCAAGCCTAAAGAAGGCTTTATTGTTAAAACATCGCGAAACGTTTTGGATAAAAGCTCAAGCAATCACAAAAGAAGGCATAGAGTATTTCCGTTACGATAAAGTTCTCCATTTGCCTGTCTTCTCGTTTTTAAGCACAGCCATTCTTTTCTCCCCCTTCGTAGCCGTAGATTCGTTCTTCGAAATACTTCCTGCTGACCTTACCGGCCAGAGTCAGATAACCTTTTTCGCTGAGTTCTTCATTGAGCTGCCTGATGATCGCGTACGCTTTTCCTCTGGAAACGCCCAGTTCCTCAGCCACTTCTTCTGCTACTACGTAGTTCTGCATCATTTCACTTCCTTTCATCTGAGTCAGTAATTGCATTTGTTTGACATTTCATTTTTGAAATGTTTCTGTCTAAATTATACCGTTCAGTTTTGAAATGTCAAGAAAAATATTTCATTTTTGAACGGTGTGTGCTATACTACGAAAAACGGCCAAATGGCACTGTTTTGGGTGAGAGAAATAGAGGGAGTTATTGCATCATGACTGTCGGAGAAAAAATAAGAAAATACCGGACTGAGCAGGGATTGCTTCAGAAGGATCTGGCTGCAAAGTGTAAGATGAGCGAATCAGCGATCCGTAATTATGAATTGGGAAACAGGACACCAAAACCACATCATCTGGAGGTAATCGCCACAGCATTGGGCATCAGCCCTTATGCACTCCTTGATCCTGATTTGGACTCTGAGATCAGCCTGATGCATGCCTTATTCTATTTGGAAGACAAATATGGATTGCAGGTGGTCAAGGAGGAAGGCATCACTTATATGAACTTCGATGTCAGCTCAACGACAAGCAGATCCATGCAGGGCAGGCTGGTCGATTGGGTCGATGCAAAAGGTGAACTGACCGAAGAAGAATACATACATTGGAAAGATACTTACCCTGCAAAAGCAACAAAAAATAAAAGATGACCAAGAAAAAACGCTGCAATCATGGCAGCGTTTTTTGGTATTATTCATGCGTTTTTTGAAGTTTGGTTGTCATTTGGTTGTCATTCAGCGTTGTGGCAACCAACAAACGTTGAAATTTGAACGTTTTAATCCGAATATGGTTTATTCGTACTCCACCGTTGCCGGGGGCTTGGGTGTGTAGTCGTACAGCACGCGGTTGATCCCCGGAGCTTCCGTCGTGATACGCTGCACCAGATGATCCATCAGTGCCGGATCCAAATGCTCCACGGTGACTTCAACAACGTCCGTCGTGTTGATCGCGCGGATGATGCACGGCCAGTCGAAGGTGCGCTTGCCGTCCTTGATGCCAGTGGATTTGAAGTCCGGAACGACGGTAAAATACTGCCAGACCTTGCCTTCAAGACCCGCCTTGGCGAACTCTTCGCGCAGGATCGCATCGGACTCGCGGACCGCTTCGAGACGGTCTCTTGTGATCGCGCCGGGGCAGCGGACGCCGAGGCCGGGGCCCGGGAACGGCTGCCGTTCGACCATGTTCTCCGGCAGACCGAGCGCCTTGCCGACTACGCGGACTTCATCTTTAAAGAGAATGCGGACCGGCTCGATCAGTTCAAAGTCGAGATCTTCCGGCAGGCCGCCCGCGTTGTGATGCGCCTTGATGCCGGCTTCGCTCTCGAGCACGTCCGGCCAGATGGTGCCCTGCGCCAGGAACTCGATGCCGTCAAGTTTGCGCGCTTCCTCGGCGAAGACTTCGATGAACTCGCCGCCGATGATCATGCGCTTCTGCTCCGGATCACCCACGCCTGCCAGCTTGTCGAGGAACCGGTCGGTCGCGTCGACATAGACCAGGTTGGCGTTCATGTTGTTGCGGAAGACTTCGATGACCTGCTCCGGTTCCCCCTTTCTCAGCAGGCCGTGGTTGACATGCACGCAGACGAGCTGCTGCCCGATCGCCTTGATGAGGAGCGCCGCCACGACGCTGCTGTCCACACCGCCGGAGAGTGCCAGCAGGACTTTCTTATCGCCGATTTCTTCCTGCGCCAGTTTGATCTGCTCTTCGATGAACGCATCCGCCTGTTCTTTCGTGGTGATGCGCGCCATATCGTCCGGTCTTCTGATCTTAGTTACATCCAATGGTCTGCTCCTTTCTGCTTGTTGCTGTGCTGCAAGGCGTTTCCTGCAGGTCTGTTACTTGTTGTTGGTTTTTTCCTGGAATCGCTCCGCATCCACGATAAACCGCTCGTGCATGCCCGATCCGATCACACCCCGCTCATCCGAGGCGGTCACTTCAAATGTCAGTTTGCGGCCGTCCACCGCAACGAGTTCGCTCTCGCAGGTGACGGTCATGCCAAACGGTGTCGCTGCCGAATGTTTGATATCAAGCGCGGTGCCGACGGATGTCTGCCCCGCTTCAAGGTATGACTCAATGCTCCTGACAGCGGTCTTTTCCATCAACGCCACCATGGCCGGTGTCGCGAACACGTCAAGAGAGCCGCTGCCCATCGTCTTCGCCGAATTCGATGCGTCGGCGGTCACTGTCTGTTTTCCTTTGATGCCTTTTTCCAGCATGGTGCCTCTTTTCTTTCGCCGCAGTGCGGTGCGCTGCCCTATGCTTTCTTATTTATCCCCGGAATGATCGAAATAGATCAGCGCCATGAACTCGAGATCCTCTTCCCCCTGGTTTTCGATGCCGTGGGACTGGCCGGGCTCGATGATGCAGCAGTCGCCGGGATGGACCTCGACCACGCTGCCGTCCGGCTCGGTGAACATGCCGGTCCCCTTCAGGATGTAGTACGGCTCTGTCTCGCCGGTGTGGGTGTGGATCCCGATGCTCGCCCCCGGCGGGACGACCACGCGTGCATAAAGACGCGCCGCGCCAAGGAGTTCCTCCTCCGATGCGATGCAGTAGTTGTAGACGGTCCCTTTACCGCCCTGGGCGTGTTCCTTCTCGAGGTAGATCTCTTTGCGGATCATAGCGTTGCCTCCCGGCCTTCCGGCTCTTTCTTTCTGATTCTCTTATTCCAAACCATACTCTGCAAATACCTTGCGGCAGGTCTCGCAGCGGAACGCCTTAAAGCGCTGCTCCGCGGCATCGCTGCCTTTGATGCGGGTCATGAACCCGTGGAGCCCCTTCTCTTTGACAGGCTCCGCACCGTCCGCGACGAACCGTCTGACAGGGACTGCCGGCGTCGTATCGACTTCCAGTTTTCCCGGCGTCATTTCATTCTGACAATATGGGCACTTCATAGCGTCCTCCTTTCCATTTTCTTCTATTGCTATTCTACATCTTCTTCCGCATCTTTGTCCATCGCGTACTGCCGGAAGAAGTACCGTTTCGGAATATGGCAATAACCGAAGGGGCGCTTCTCCAGATACTTCTGGTGATGCTCCTCCGCCGGGTAGTAATTCCGCAGCGGTGCGACCTCGGTCGCCGGCGGCTCGCCAAGCTCTGCTTCCTTCTCGCGGACCACCTCGCGGATCACGGGCAGCAGCGCCTCTTCAAGGGCTTCCTCGTAATAGATCCCGGTGCGGTACTGCACCCCGACATCCGGTCCCTGCCGGTTGACCGCGAGCGGGTCGATGACATCAAAATAGTAGCCGAGCAGCGTTTTTGTCGGCAAAACCTCGGGGTCGTAGACCACCTTGACCGTCTCCGCAAAGCCGACGCCCGCGCAGACCGTTTCGTAAAACGGCGGTTCCTCGTCGGAGAAGACGAACTCCTCCCAGACATCCTCCGGTCCGGATGTGCCGGTCACCCCGGCGCCTTCCGCCAGGTCGAGACGGACCTTGTCCGGCCCGTTCGCATAACCCGCTTCGGTGCTCTTCACACCGCGGAACTGATCGAAGTATTTCTGGACGCCCCAGAAGCATCCGCCTGCCAGATAGATTGTCAGCATGTCCGGCTCCTTTCCGCACCGCCCGCCGCGAGCTGCCGCAGCGCTGCACATCCTGCGCGGCCGATGCTTTCCATATTTGTATTATAGCATGTGCGGGTTGCATTCGCTGTGCCGTTGCCCATAAAATAAAGAAGATATGAAGACGAACAACCAACCGGACAACCGCATACAGCAGGAGACCGCCAGTCTGCTCTCCTGGTACGGCGAAAACCGGCGGATCCTCCCCTGGCGCGAGGACCCAGCGCCTTATCATGTCTGGATTTCGGAGATCATGCTGCAGCAGACCAGAGTCGAAGCTGTGAAGGGATACTATGAGCGCTTTCTGGAATCGCTCCCCGATATCGCTTCGCTCGCCGCGGCTGATGAAGACACCTACCTGAAACTCTGGGAGGGGCTCGGCTACTACAGCCGCGTCCGCAATCTCCACAAAGCCGCCGTGGTCCTCATGGAGGACTATGGCGGGCAGATGCCCGCCGGCGCGGCCGATCTTGTGAAACTGCCCGGGATCGGCCCGTACACGGCGGCCGCGATTAGCAGCATCGCGTTCGGCGAACCGGTCCCGGCCATCGACGGCAACCTGCTGCGCGTCTTTGCCAGACTCACCTGCTACGAAGACAGCATCCTGACACCGCAGGCACGCAAAGACGCCGCCGCCTACTTTACGCCGCGCATCAGCGCTGCCCACTTTACGCCGCGCATCGAGCTGGCCACAGACACCGCCACCCCGAAGATCACAGCTAAAACCGACACACCAACGACCGCCACCGCCAACAGCTCCGGCACCTGCAGCCAGACGCTGATGGACCCCGGTGCGTACAACCAGGCCCTCATGGACCTCGGCGCGACCGTCTGCCTGCCGAACGCGGCACCGCTGTGCGGACAGTGCCCGCTCGCCGATTACTGCCGGGCGCATGCCGAAGGACGCGAGACCGACTTCCCCAACCGCCCCGCGAAAGCAAAGCGGACGATCGAGGATATGACCGTCTTCCTGATCCGTTTCAAAGGCGGCATCCTCCTGCGCAAACGGCCGGACACCGGCCTGCTTGCCAGCCTGTATGAATTCCCCAATGTGCCCGGTCATCTCAAAAAAGCAGATGCGCTGCATGTCGTCGAAGAGATGGGCTTTGGCCCGCTTCGCATCCGCCGGCTGCCCGCCGCCAAACATATCTTTACCCACAAAGAATGGCACATGACCGCCTGGGAGGTCTTCGCCGACGAATGGACGGCGTTCGAGCGCACCGCGCCGGAACGCCGCCGTGCACAAGCGGCCGAAGCGCCCGCACCACAATGCCCCGGCGCACAGACGCCGCAGGAGTCCGAAGCGCCCGCACCACAATGCCCCGGCGCAGCTCCGGACATGAAAAAAGAGCCGGCTGATGACGGCCGCCTCTTCATCGCTGATATCGACGCGATCGAAAACGTCTGGTCGATTCCGTCCGCCTTCGCGGCATACCGGGATTACCTGCTCGGCCGCTGATCCGCCCTGCCTCCCCGCCCGGGTCCGCCCTGCCACCTCGCCATTTCTGCCCACCACCCCCTTTAAACTTCCACATTATACCAGTTTGGCCGATATTTTGCCACATTCAGCAAAATAGAACGCCAATGTGGAGACTTTTTCAATGTTTTTCGGCTTCGCTATCAAATTTCCCGAGATTGCAGTGGCCTCGCACCGCAAAATCGTTGAAAAAATCTCCACATTTCCAAGAAAAAATGGACAATGTGGAGATGTATCATGACGAACTACTTCTAAACCCAAATCGACTCTCTGATCCTGTTCAATACTCCCTCAATCTGCAGCCTTGTCAAAGGACAAGCGGCTGTTTCTGTTGTGAAAAACACATCCCTTCCGAGTAAATAGCCATTATCCGCATACGTCTGCAGCCTTTGCATCGCCCGCAGCGCATATTGCGGATCATCCATCTTTCCAAAGTGCTCGATATAAGCAAGCCTCTTTTCACCCGGCACCAAGACCGTAAAATCCGGATAGATCACCCTCCCGCTCTTAAGCCGCAGTGCGCATTCGTATCGATTGGCAAGCCCCGCCTGCTCCAGTGCATCACTCCAGAAAACTTCACTCTTGGAACGAACCTTCCTGCCGTCCGCGGTCAGATAACGAAGGTTTTCCGGATAAGCAGGATTTGTCACATAGTCCCGCGCTTCCGTCTGCGCAAGCCACTTCTTCAGATTTAACTGGTCAGGCAGGAACAACCGGTCCTGCCTCAGCATCAGCGGTGTCGGCTCAGCCGCGTTCATGACATACTTTTCGGGATCATATTCCCCAAGCTCTGCCACCGCATGCTGCAAAATACGGATGTTTTTCCGCAGCACCGGCTTTCCATGGCGGATCGCCTTCTTTTCACAAAGCTGATCCATCAACCTCGCCCCGTCAGCTGTACTGATCGGAATGCGGGTCTGCTTTCGTTGCCCCATCGTCTGATAAATGCGCGAATAATACCAATCCCCTTTTTCATTTTTCACTTGCAGAAAACCTTCGGGAAGGGCTCGCGAAAGGGATTCCATTTTCTCAAGCAGTTCTTTGTATTCTGCAAGCAGCTGCTCCATCTCCTGAAATACCTGGCCTTGTTTCATGTTTCTCCTTTCTGCTGCCCTGTCTGAAATTACCATATATTGGCAGTTTCGTCAACGTTTTGCTACTTTCAGCAAAAAGAAAAACCTTTGTGGAGACTTTTGCAACGTTTTTCGGCCATGCACCTCGATTCCATGGAATCGCCATGCCTCTATATTGTAAAACCGTTGAAAAAATCTCCACATTTCCACTAAAAAGTGAAGAATGTGGAGATATGATCAAGATGCACCGTAAACGCTTTGTCCTGCTGACTTGAATCGCAGACTGCGACTGCCTGCCCAACGGCCGATAACGGCCGCCTCTTCATCGCTGATATCGGCGCGATCGAAAACGTCTGGTCGATCCCGTCCGCCTTCGCGGCATACCGGGACTACCTGCTCGGATACTGATCGCCCCTGCCTCGTCAGACACTGATCTGTCCTACTTATCATCGACATCTGCAGCAGCATCGGTAATGGCGCCTTCCGGATCCAGTTCCGCGATCCGCTCGCAGATATACTGGATGACCCGCCTTGCCGGCGGCGACGCCTCATTCAGGTCCGGCACATAGATTCCCTCTTCGACGTATTGCGGCGGATCGAACGGCCGCGGCACCCCGCGGAACATTTTGTTATCCATCGCCAGTTCGTTCGTGATGACGATCCCCAGTCCCTTCTCCATCAGTGCGTAGGCAGTGTCTGTCTCCACGGTGGAGTATTTGATGTTCGCATGGACCTGGAAACGCTCCAGCAGATCGACCACGTCCGGGTCTTCCCCGTACGCGGGCATGATCAGATCCTCTCCCGCCAGCCGATACGGCCGGATAGCCTCTTCCGCTGCCAGCGGATGCTCTTTCGGGATCACGCACCACATCTGGTCTCTGCGCAGCGGGAAAAACTGGTGTTCAACGCCGTCCTGATGGCTGCAGATCACAAAATCCGCTTTGCCGGAGGACACCATCTGGATCAGGTCCTGCTGCACGCCTTCCTGGATCCTGACAGAAACGTCCGGATACAGCTTTCTGAAATCCTCCAGCAGCGTCGGCAGGAACTTCATCGCGATGCTCGAGAAAGAGCCGATCCTGACATCTCCCCACAGCAGGTCGCTGATTTTTGAGGCCTGTCTTTCCAAGCGGTCTGCGGCATGGACAAGATCCTTGATGAACGGCAGGATCTGCTCGCCGGCACGGGTCAGTTTGACGCCGCCGTGCGAGCGCGCGAACAAGGAGAAACCCAGTTCTTTCTCCACCACATCCACGGTATAGCTGATGCCCGCCGGTGTATAGCCGTGCTGGTCGGCTGCCGCCGAAAAACTGCCCGCTTCCGCGACCGCCAGGACGATCTTACCCTTCTCTGTATCCATTCCGTCTCTTCCTCTGCCATCCGGCTTTCCGCGCTTTCGTCCTTACGCGAGTGCGGTTACAGGACTTCCGCGAGTGCTTCTTTCAGCGCGAGGAGCGATTCCTCGGTCGTCGCCCAGGACGTGCAGAACCGGATCACGGTATGGTCTGCGTCATACGCCTCCCAGAACCCGTAGCCCACGCGTTCCGCCAGGGCTTCCATTTTGCTGTTCTCGATGATAACAAACTGCTGGTTGGTCTTCGAATCCATATAGAACTCAAACCCGGCGTCCGCGAGCACGCCGCACAGTTTGCCCGCCATGTCGATGGCATGCTGTCCGAGCCGCACGTACAGCCCGTCCGTGAAGAGCGCATCGAACTGCACCCCCACTGCCCGGCCTTTCGCCAGCAGCGCGCCGTGCTGTTTGACCTGTGTCACGAAGTGCGCCGGCTCGTTGCCTTTCGTAAAGACGACCGCTTCGCCGAAGAGCGCCCCGACCTTCGTGCCGCCGATATAGAACACATCGCAGGTCTTCGCGAGGAACGGCAGATCCACCTCAGGCATCGCCGCGATGCCGTACCCGAGCCGCGCCCCGTCGAGGTACAGTGACATGTCGTACTTGTGGCAAACCTCCGCGATCGCCGTCAGTTCCTCTCTGGTGTAGAGCGTGCCCATCTCGGTCGGGTGGCTGATGTAGACCATCCCCGGGAAGACCATGTGCTCGTGGTTGCCGTCTCCGTAGAACGCCGCGACGAACGCCTCGAGCTCGCCGGCATCCATCTTGCCGTCGTGCGAGGGAACGGTCAGGACTTTGTGCCCCGTGAATTCGATGGCCCCGGCTTCGTGAACCGATACATGTCCGGTCTCCGCCGCGACAACACCCTGATACGGTGTCAGCATTGTATCAATGATGAGCTGGTTGGTCTGGGTCCCGCCTGCGAGCAGCGTGATCTGCGCGTCCGGGCAATCGCAGGCTGCGCGGATCTTCTCCTTCGCCGCCTCCGTGAACGGGTCCATGCCGTATCCCGGAACCTGCTCCATATTCGTTCTCTGCAGCGCCGCGAGCACCTCCGGCGCCATGCCTTCATTGTAATCGCATTCGAATGTGTATCTCATTCCTCTTTCATTCCTCTTTCATTCAGCTTCCTTATCCACTTGCGAGACAGACGGCCGGTATATGCCTGTCCGCCCGGGGGAGAAACCCCTGACCCCTTCATTCTACATGGACGTCCGCAGCGAATCAATAAACCGCCTGCAAATTCAGCGCCGGCTTTATGTCCGTCTGCCGCCTTCCCGGAAACGCAAAGACCGGCCGAGAACGGCCGGTCTGCTCTGTTTTCTTTCTTTTGGTATCGCCTGCAGGCCCCGTGCTTATCTGTTCTGGAAAGCAGGGTCCGCATGATCGATGCGCCAGCATTCTTTCGGTACCATCAGGGTGCCGGTGCCGTACGCGCAGAGTTCGGGCTCGGGCAGAACGTCCGCAGCACTGTCAGCGCATTCCGGATCTCTGGGCAGAGTGATGTACTTGTACGCTTCGAATTTGCAGGTCAGAGAGGTGGTGCCGACTTTTTCGATCCAGCCGGTGTACTCCATGAAGTCACCTGCATAAACCGGTGCGGTGTAACGGATCTCGCTGTAGCCGACGAAGAGAGACTCATCGCCGAACAGTCTGATCGCCAGTTCGGTGCCGACATCGCCCCAAGCGGTAACGATATGAGCGCCTTCTACCAGCTCACCGGCGTAATGCGCATCAGCAGCAGACATACGGGTCTTCAGGGATACTTTTGTTCCGATCATGGGCATCAACCTCCTTATATCTCTTTCTTTTACAGGTGCTCATGCAGCGCCTCCGCGGCTCCGCATACACCTTTGTTATCTGCGTTTATTATACCATTTACAGACAGCAGGAGGTACACCGACTTTCTTGTATTATCTTTTAGAAATTCTTAATACATAAGAATACATCTAACAATACTTAAAGCCTTTTGCCATCTCCGCCTGCCTGCCGATGCCGCGCGCACTCAGGCACGAAGCTCATCGAGGTACTCTTTGATCAGCCGCAGCGCCTTGCGGATCGTTTCCTCGGAACACGCGTAACTGAGACGGATGTAGTTCTTGTAATCGCTGCCGAAGATCTCGCCGGGGAACACCGCCACACCTTTCTCCTCCAGCAGATTCCTGCCGAACGTCGTGCCGTCCAGACCGGAGACCGAAACATCCACCATCAGATAGAATGCGCCGTTCGGTTTGATATATGGCAGCACCCCGATCTCGTCGAGTCCCTGCAGGAGCACCTCCCGCCGCTGCATGAAGTTGGTCTTGAAGGATTCGATCTCCTCCGGCGTTTCTCCCGCGATCGCCGCCGCGGCACCGTACTGGCAGACCGCAGCCGCACAGACGAAGCCGTTCCCGTGATATTGCTGCATCTTGCTGCAGCACTCAGCAGGACCAAGGATGAACCCGACGCGCCAGCCCGTCATCCCGTACGTTTTCGATACGGAATTCATGATCAGCGTGCGTTCCTGCATGCCGGGCAGTGCCGCGATGCTGCAGTACTCCCCTTCCCAGACGAATTTTTCATAACACTCATCCAGAAGGACCAGCAGATCGTGACGGATCACCAGATCCGCGATCTTCTCCAGATCTTCTTTTGAGTAAACCAGACCGGTCGGATTCTGCGGGGAGTTGATCACGATCATCTTGGTCGCAGGAGTGATCGCCGCCTCAAGCGCTGCGACATCGACATTGACCGTATTGTTCTGCACGATCGGCACCTGCACGATCTTGAACCCCTGCGCCGTGAAGGTATAGAAATAGGAACAGTACCCGGGCGTCGGAATGATGACCTCGTCGCCCGCGGACAGGAACGTTCCGACGATCGTCATCATCGCCTCGCTGGCGCCGCATGTGACGATGATGCTGTCTTTCGGATCGTAATACAGCCCCTGTTCCCGCTGGTATTTATCGCTGATCGCCTGGCGCAGTTCCGGAATGCCTGCCGGGTTGGTGTAGGCATTCTCGCCCCTCTCCAGCGCCGCCTTCGCCGCTTCCGTAACGCGGGGCGGGCACGGCACATCCGGAATGCCCATATCCATGCGCGTCAGTTCCACGCCTGCTTCCCGCAGCTGAAAGACTCTGTCCAGCAGTCTCAAAGTGATATCTTCCCCTGCCGCGATGACATCCCGGCTGAAATACTTCTGATACTCCATTGTTTTCCCTTCTTATTCCTTTCTCATACTTTCTTTTCCTGTGCGCAGGCGCGCATTCCGTTCCCCGCGCAGACGCACATTGGTTGTTATCATTATAGCACTTTAACGGAATAATGCGATATTCAGATAAATATATAGCGTGGGGAATCACTCAACCGCAGCCGCGATGCGATTCCGCAACGAAAAAACCGGCCTGCGGATGCAAGCCGGTTTTATTTGCTGTATCAGATGATCTATCCGATCCGTCTGCTTAGCCTTCCAGAACCTTTGTGAATTCCGGATCTGCGTGATCGAATCTCCAGCAGTCCTTCGGAACCATGACGGTACCGGTCGCGTAAGCGCACTTGATGGGTTCGGGAATGACATCAGCAGCGCTCTCAGCACACTCGGGGTCTCTGGGCAGCTGGATGTACTTGTAAGCTTCGAAGTGGCAGGTGATGGAGGTGTTGCCCTTCTTCTCGATCCAACCAACATATTCCATGAAGTCACCAGCGTAAACCGGAGCGGTGTAACGGACTTCGCTGTAACCAACGAACAGACCTTCGTCACCAAACATACGGATCGCCAGCTCGGTAGCAACGTCGCCCCACGCTGTAACGATATGAGCGCCTTCTACGAGCTCGCCAGCATAGTGAGCATCAGCAGCAGACATACGAGTTCTCAAAACAACTTTTGTTCCGACCATTGTTCTTCCCCTTTCTAAAGTAACAACGCACGAAGCATTAATTTAATACGATTTGCCCGACCAGTATATCACAGGTACGGGAAAGTTTGAACCCCGCAGCGAATTGTCGGACATGTTTTTTTCGAGGCACAAGGAATCGCTACGCGATGCCCTTCACCTCGTAATCCTGATCCTCGACGGCTTTCTTCAGCACTTCATTGTCGATGTCCTGCGCCATCTCGACGACCGCCGTGCCCGCCTCATGGCTGACGACCGCTTCTGTCACGCCGTCGACTGCCTCGAGCGCTTTCTTGACGCGCGCTTCGCAGTGGATGCACATCATGCCTTCGATGTTCATTGTCTTTTTCATGGTTGTCTCCTTTCTATGATCGGCGGGGCTTTCCGCGCCGTTTTCATCATTCTCCTGAGCGACAGTCCCGTCGGCTGCCGTGTCTTGCTGTGCCGCTGCAGACGCCGCACCTTGCTGTGCGTCTGCCTTCGTGCTTTTCTTTCTGCGCGGTTTGTCCTTCGACGCATCATGCATGTTGAACAGATTGAGCCGCAGGGCGTTCATGCAAACGAAGAAGCTCGAGAGCGCCATCGCCGCCGCACCGTACACCGGTTTCATCGCGATCCCGTACACGCCCATCGCGAGCGGGATGCAGATCGCATTGTAGAAGAACGCCCAGAACAGATTCTCGTGGATATTGCGGATCGTCTGCCGGCTCATGCGGATCGCTGCCGGCACATCGGTCAGACGGCTCTTCATCAGGACCACATCCGCAGCATCGATCGCGACGTCCGTCCCTGCCCCGATGGCGATGCCGATGTCCGCGCGGGTGAGTGCCGGCGCATCGTTGATGCCGTCGCCGACCATAGCCACTTTGCCTTCTTTCTGGAGTTCGCGGATGACCGCCTCCTTGCCTTCCGGCAGCACACCGGCCACGACTTCATCCACACCGGCCGCCGCGCCGATCGCTTTCGCCGTACGCTCGTTGTCGCCGGTCAGCATGACTACACGGATGCCCATATTCTGAAGTTCGCGGACCGCCTGCGGGCTCTCTTCCTTCATCACGTCTGCCACGGCGATGATGCCGAGCAGCGTGCCGTCCGCCGCGA
>JAWRJC010000052.1:0-28619 GCA_040307715.1 Clostridiales bacterium
CCGCCGGTTATTCAACTATAACGGACTGTAAATCAAATCAGTGATACCTGTTCAGACTACCAACCCATGTCAGCATAGACAGCGTCCTTAACATCGTCGCCCATCATCTCGAAGTCTTTGTCCCAGGTCTTGTCGCGGACCCAGTCAGCGATCGTGTTGAGTTCATCCTGCGTGTAGGTCACGACTTCGATGCCGTAATCCTTCAGTTTCTGGATGTTGTCGTTATCGGTCGCTTCAGCACGGTCGAAGGACAGCGCTGCTTCTTCGGTGAACGCATCGTACAGGATCTTCTGATAGTCTTCCGGAAGCGCTTCATATGCTTCCTTGTTCATGAATGCGGAGTTGTTCTCCATCTGGCAGTTGACGACGTACAGATACTTGATGACATCGCGGAAGCTGACGTAGTTCAGTTCAGCGGTGCCGCCCATCCAGCCGTCGCAGACCTTGGTCTGCAGGGAAGTGTACAGGTCAGCATACGGGATGGTAACGGTCGGGAAGTTCTGGCAGTCCATCTGCAGACGGCCGGATTCGATCGCCGGGCAACGGATCAGCACATCCTTCTTCGCAGCCGGATCAGCCATGTTGTCGATAAACGTGTTGGATGCAACCTGAACGAAACCTTCGACGTAGCAGCCCATATAGACCAGACCGTAACTGTCGAACTTATCCTGGATGAGCTTGTAGGTATTGGAGCCTTCGCTCAGTACTTTGGCGGATTCTTCGTAGTTGGTGAACAGATACGGCAGATAGAAGACTTCAAGTGCCGGATCATACTCGCCGGAAATCGACTGTACTGCAATGTCGATGGTGCCCTGTTTGACTTCATCGAAGACAGCGGAGTAGTCACCAAGTACACTATCGGAATAGATTTCGAGGATCAGACCGCCGTCTGTTTCCTTTTCGACCTTCTCTGCAACGCGGCGTACCGCTTTGCAGGTTTCATGATCTTCGTTCGCCTGTACTGCGACGCGGAGCGTGATCGGTTCTGCGGAAGCACCGTCACCGCCGTCGCCGGAGCCGGCATCACCGCCACCGCCGCCGCAGGCGACGAGACTCAGGATCATGATCAACGATACAAGCAGTCCTACAAATTTTCTCATACGTTTCACTTCCTTTCAGCAAGATAATGATTTCTTATCCAAGTAGTGTGGGCACTACAGGAATACAGACTTATTTTTCCCCTGTTTTGACGTACGCAAGGATCTCCTCTTTGTCCATGTCCGCAAGACCCATCCATTCCGTGTTGCGGCCGAGCTTCCACCAGTCTCTTTCATGGACGATGGAGTACATGTTGACAAAGGCCGACATGATCGGACAGTCAACGCCGACTGCTTTCCCGAGCGAGATCCAGGGGACCAGTCCGTTGGGGCAGTCTTCTGTGAGATAACGGTTCCAGATGCTGTCCGGGCCGGTGATCTGTGTCAGACCGATATCCCCGTGCATCGTCGCGTACAGATCCTGCCAGGTCCACTCATAGTCATCCGGCTTTTTGGCGAAATCCTCGATGGGACGGAGGTTATATCCCAGCGCTTTGCCGACAGCCTTTCTCTCCTTGTCGATCGCGATGGAGATCTTGGCTGCAGCCGGTGTGTAGTGTTCATACATGCAGAACTGTCCGCGCACCGCCTGCTGTTCGATGTGCCCGATGTTGATCGAACAGGCACCTGTATGCAGCGAAGGATTCACGATGGATAACCCGCATTCCAGCACGTCGTTGTACACCTTTTCGAAGGGGTGCAGTTCGCGTACTTCGTCCAGGAGTTCTTCCCCTGCGGACGCGGGCAGGAAGGCGACATTCGTTGCATTCTTGCCGGAACAGAAGACGAGTCCGGGTCCTTTCAGTCTGGTGTCGTACGGCAGGTTGTTGACCTCGCAGATAACAGGCGCTTCTTTGCCCATCATCTTCTTGATCATCAGCGAGCTGAACGCACCCGGATAGATCATGATGATCTGGTCTTTTTTCACACACTTGACCAATTCCTTTGCTATGTTCTCATGCGCAAAGGACGGAGTGACGATGCAGATGAACCGGCAGCCTTCGATCGCTGCGGCCAGATCCGACGTCACCATTTCGAGTTCGGCGGTCCCTTCGATGACCCCTGTGACGCGGATCTTCTTCGATTCCGCGACCGTGCGGATGTTATCGAAGAAGGCTTCGCTCTCCCAGAGGCGCACCTGCCACCCTCTCAGCGCGAAGTCCGCGGCCATGGTGTGTGCGCCGTTTCCCCCGCCAAGTACTGCGATATGGGTATTCTTCATAGACTTCCCCCCTGACCGTTAGATAACAAAACAACCAAAGCCATGGGTCCGCATACTGCTGCGGAGACATTACTTTGGTCATTGCTTCACAACCAGTCCTTGATCCATCTCAAGGGCATCTATTTACTTGTAACTAAAAATTACCATACAGGCACAGCTGTTGTCAATATTGTTCGAAAACTTGTACAATTTGTTTACAGTTGTCGGTTTCACCCCCGCTCTTTTGCCTGCAGCAGCATCTCCGCGACTTCCTTCATGGACATACGGTTCTCCCGGCTCAGGGTGCGGATGTAGACATAAGCACTGTCCTCTGTCATGTGTTCTTTGTCCATCAGATAACCTTTGGCGTGTTCGATGACGCGGCGGGCAGCCAGGTCTTCTTCTGCTTTTTTCACTTCCTGATGCAGCGTCTGGATTTCCCTGCTCTTCGCATGGGCAACGAGCAGATTGGGGATCAGGATGTTCTCGTTCACAGGCTTGACAATATAGCCGTTCGCACCGTTTGCAACTGCTTCTTCGATAAATGACAGATCGTTATAGGCGGTGATCATGACGATCGTCTCAGCTGTGCCGTCACGGCTGATTTCTCTGGCTGCGACCAGTCCGTCCATCAGCGGCATTTTCACATCCAGGAGCACGATATCCGGATGATGCTCCCGGCACGCACTGACCGCCTCCAGTCCATTGGAAACAGCGGCTGTGACCTCACAGCCGAGTTTTTCCAGTGCATCCTGCAGATTGATACGGGCGATCGGTTCATCGTCCGCGATCACGATCTTCATTCCCTGCAGTGTCCAATCCATTACTTAGTCCCTCCTTTTTCCGAGATGAAGTTGAACCGGACCGCCGTGCCTTCGTCGGAACTTGAGACCGTGAACTTTCCGTGCAGACTGTCTTCGACGACGCTCCGCATGATGGTCATGCCATTCGTATGGCGTTTTTCTACTTCTTCCGGCCGGAAACCGCTTCCGTCGTCCCTGATGGTGACCGAAGGGGTGATCGGGTCATCCTTGACCTCGATGACGATGCGGCCGGTCTTCCTGCCGTTAAAAGCATGTTTGTAGCTGTTGAACAGCGCTTCATTGATGATCAGCACAATGCTGGCAACTTGATCAACATCGATCGTCAGGTCATCTCCGCGGATCTCGATGGCAAGGTCGAGGTCCGCACTCTCTGCAAAGGCAAGAATGTTGTTTTTCGCCTTGTCGATGACCGAGAACAGACGCGCTGTCCCCTCTTCCTTCTGCCGGAGCGAATCCTCATAACTGCCGGACAGGCTCAGGATCATTCCCATCGCTTCGTTGAGCATCAGCGATGACTCCGGATCTTTGATCTTGCGCTTTTGGATCGACAGCAAGCTGTAGATCATATTCAGGTTGTTCTTGGTCCGGTGCTGCACCTCCCGCAGCATCGCTTCCTTCATACGCTGCAGCTGCTCATTCTGCTTGAGCAATGTGATGTCGTGCAGGCTGATTGCCCAGAACTTTTCATCACCGGTGATGCGGTACTGGCGCAGGATATAACTGCGGCCGCCGTAGGTGACCTCTTCGCTCGCGTGATCGCCTTTCATCTTCTTCAGGGAATGCGGATCATTCAGCGAGATCTCCTCATACGGCATACCGATGATGTCCTTGATATAGCCGAGTTCATGATACATCCGCAGCGCTGCCTGGTTGCGGTAGACAACACGCCCCTTGGAATTAACAATAACAAGCATATCGTCAATTGCATCGCCTGCCCATTCCAGATTTGTCAGATAAGAGACCTCTTCCGTATCCGGTTTGTGCCAGATCATCGGTGCAGGCGATTCCGCAAGCTTCGGCACAGCTGTTTCCTCGAGTTCATTTTCAAAGACCAGCGCTCCGATGGTCGCCCTTCCCCGCTTGATAGGACTGACGGTCTGCACGACCATCCGTTCTGCACGTGTGACGGCACGCACTTCTCTGGTATCAATGCCGTAATGCAGAGTACGAAGCACCCCGGCTTCATTCTCCTCGCGGGCGATATAGCCGATCGTACTGAACTTATGCGGCGAATCTTCACGCAGATACTCCGCCACCACGATGGCTTCGTTGCCGTCGCGGCAGAGACAGTCGATAAAGACGTCCGCCCCGCGCTCCCTGCCGAGCGTCTCTACTCTGGCCGCCAGATCACGCAGCAGATCGATGTCTGCATCCTTCAAATCCGTATAGTCCCTGCAGATGTGTTCCAGGACAGTTGGTGTGTCCAGTGCTCTGTCCACGATTCCTGCTTGTTCTTCCATGGATCCTGCTCCTCCGCTTTCAGAACGAAAGGCGTGCGGATAAAACGACTGCGTTCTTTTCTTTAATAGTATCACCCGAAATGGAAGGTGGTCAAACCGTCCTGCTTCATTGCCAGCAGAACAGCACCCAGATCCGGGGTATAAATGGGAGGCGTATAAACCATGTTGTCTGCCGCCAGTTTCTCAGCCAGTGGATCGAGCAGCGGCGCACCGATCTTGAAGATACTGCCGGTCCCCGACACCGGCACCTGACCGGCAAACCCGAGCCGATCGCGTAATGCACGGGCAATGTCAAACAGTTCCTGCGCGGCATCGAGAACGATCTTCTCTGCATGCGGATCCCCTTCTGCAAGCAGTTCCTGCACAAACGGCGCCAGCGAAGCGATCCTGGTCCGGTCCATCCCCCACTGCTCAACGACCAGACCGATCAGCTGGTCGTCCGATTTGAGTGAGAGCGATTGCCTGACCTTCTCATACAGCGCAGTCTTCATATCGCGGCCATCGCTCTGCCGCATGAATTCCCTGAGAAGCCGCCAGCCCATCCAGTATCCGCCGCCCTCGTCACTGCCCAGCGCGTGATGCCAGCCTCCGCAGCGGGCTGTTTCGCCTTGCTCATTGACACCGTATCCCATCGAACCGGTTCCTGCAATGAGGTTGATGCCTGCCCTTCCTGCGAGCGCGCCGGCGTGTGCATTCTCGCAGTCATTGCCGGCTGTGAACGGTACCGGGATCGCATTGACCAGCACGTCGTCCAGCCGCTGCGTATCTTCCTGCACGTCCCCGTATCCGGCACAGCCGATAAAAATGCGCGCCACATCACGGAGCTGCAGTTTTCCGCTTCCGGCGGTGCTGCCCTTCTCCAGCACGGCGTCTATGCCTTCCCGGATGACCTGTACAGCGCCGTCATACCCGCACTGCAGATAATGGCAGGTTCCCGCTGTATGCGTCCCTGCGATCGTTCCATCCTCCCGGGCGAGTGTGAACTTTGTCTTTGTCCCGCCGCCGTCTACGCCGATGTAGTACCTCATATATCTGTCCTTTCTGTACTACGCAGAGAACTGCGCTCCACGAGCCGCGTCGGGAACAGCGTCCTGCGCACATGGCTGTCCTCTCCGGTGATCATCTGAACCATCCGCCGCACAGCAGTCCTGCCGATGTCTTCGGTCGGGATCTCGACCGTGGTCAGCGGCGGCACCATGTGGGAACTCAGTTCAACATTATTAAAACCGATCACGCCGACTTCTCCGGGGCAGTTCACCCCAAGGGAGAAGAGCGTCCCGATGACGACCTGCGCCAGCGAATCGCTGCCTGCAAAGATCGCATCCGGCGGCACAGGCAATTCCATTAGTTCCTTTGTCTGCTGCGAACAAAGGTCCAGATCCCAGCCGCAGTCTTTGACCAGCGCGCTGTCAAAAGGGATCCCCGCCTGCCGCAGCGCCTCGGTGTAGATACTGAACCGGATCGCATTTTGCATCGGCTCCTCCGGGGAGGGACCGCTGATCAGTGCGATCCGCCGGTATCCGGCGCCGAGCAGCCGGTGCATGACCTGCCAGTTGGCAACATTCTGATCGTAGCCGACATTGTCGAATTCATAGTCCGGCTGGTTTTCATCGATAAAGATCAGGTGCGGCGTGTGTCTGCGGATCTTCTTCAGCACCCGGTCACTGACACGTTCCATAAGAAAGACGCCGTCCAGCGGTGCTGCGAGAAATTCCGAAAGCCCCTGCTCGCTCTCGAGGTCCCGGAAGGACTTGGAGATGATGATGGAAGCTTTCCTGACGCTGCACTCTTTCTCCATTGCCTGGATGATATCGGAAAAGTACGGATCGGCGTATTTATCCGTCGTGTGAGCCAGCACACAGCCAAAGCGGTACTGCCGGCTGCGTGCGGCCACGTCATAGCCCAGCTTTTCAGCCGCCTGCAGGATCCGGATGCGCGTTTCCTCACGCACGGAAAACCCGGGGTCTGCGGCAAGCACCCGCGACACCGCGGCGATCGAAACACCGGCTTCTTTTGCAACCTGTCTGATTGTAGCCATATCGCCTCCTTAAACACTCCTTGTTTAGTAAACAGTTTACCAAAGTTGTGATTCCGTGTCAATGATTCCAGTTTACAATTAAAAATGGCAGCGATATAATATTAAAAGGAGTTCAAATCTCAATTTGTTTACTAAACATCACAGAGAAAGGACAGCAACGAAAAGGACATGAGAAAGTTTACTTTTATAGGCGCCGGTTCCCTCGACTTTACGCGGGATCTGGTGCGCGATCTGATGACCTTCCCCGCCTTCGACGACTGCGAGCTGATGCTCATGGACATCGACGAAAAGCGCCTTACCTACGCAAAGAAAGGTGTGGAAAAGGTCGTTAAAGCCGGCGGTCATCATGCGACAGTCAAGGCGACGACCGACCGCCGCGAAGCGCTCAAAGACGCAGACGGTGTTCTAACGACCATCCTGCAGGGCGGCGTCGACGTCTGGCGGTACGATGTGGAGATCCCCAAGAAATACGGCGTCGACATCTGTGTCGGCGATACGAGAGGCCCCTCGGGCATCTTCCGGTTCCTCCGCACAGCACCGGTGATGCTGGACATCATCCGCGACATCGAGGAACTCTGCCCGGGCGCGGTCATCCTCAACTACTCCAACCCGATGGCCATGCTCGTCAGCTACCTGCAGGCACAGACCGATCTGCAGGTCACAGGACTCTGCCACAGCGTACAGGGCACAGCGGCGATGCTGGCCGGCTGGCTGGGACTGAAACCCGAAGAACTGCAGTATGAGTGCGCCGGCATCAACCACCAGGCGTTCTACCTCAAACTGCTGCATGATGGCAAGGATATGTACCCTGCCCTCTTCGAGGCCATAAAGCGCCCCGAAGTTGCGAATGAAGAACCGGTACGCATCGAAATGTTCAAGTACCTCAAGTACTTCCCCACCGAATCTTCCGGACACAATTCAGAGTACAACCCGTGGTTCCGCAAGCGGCCCGATCTGATCGAGAAGTACTGCACCCACGGTACAGGCTGGAACCCTGGCGAGTACGCGTACATCCTCAAGGAGTACATGGACCGCGAAGACACCTGGGAAAAGGAATACACCGACTGGCTCGCCTCCGATGAGATCGATCTGGCACGCGGCGAGGAATACGCGGCCAACATCTTCAACGCGATCTACGGCGACCACGAGCCCTACCATTTCAATGCGAACGTGCGCAACAAGGGCTTCATCACAAACATCGACGAAGGAGCTTGTGTTGAAGTCCCGGCGGTTGCCGGGAAGTCCGGCATCCGCGTGCTCGGTTCCTACACCCTGCCCGCCCACATCGATGCGCTGGTCTCCCACTCCGCCAAACTGGAGGAACTGGCTGTTCAGGCAGCGATCACGGGCGATCCGGATCTGGTCTTCCAGGCGATCCTGCAGGATCCGCTCACAGCGAGCGTCTGCAGCATGGAGGAAGTCCATGACATGGTGAAGGAAATGTTCCGTCAGAATGCGTCATATCTCGGATACTTCAAATCCCTGAATATATAAGTTACTGCTAAGCGATTCTTAAACCCACACAAATGCAAGGAGGAGAAAATGAGTAAGAAGATCTTGGCTGTAGTCCTGGCGCTTGCCATGACACTCGGGATGGTCTGCATGATGACCGGCTGCGGCGGCGGCAGCAGCTCGGACGAAGCGACACTGACCATCTGGACCCACAACGATGAGGACAGCTGGAACGAGTCCTACCAGAGCATCGTCGATGCGTATATGGAGGAACATCCGGACGTCACCATCAACATCGAGTCCTTCCCGTACGACGAATACGAATCCAAAGTCCAGACCGCACTGATGTCTAAAGAAGGCGGCGCGGACATCTATGAACTGTGGGGCGGCTGGGGCGTCGACTACGCTCCCTCCGGCGCGCTGGCACAGCTCCCGGAAGACATGGAAGCCGATGTCAGAGAAAAGTGCTATCCCAACACCTACGGCGCACTCGAAGCGGACGGTGTCCTCTTCGGTATCCCGATGGAATACAACATCGAATGCGGCGGCCTGGTTGTCAACAACAACCTGATGAAGGAAGCAGGCGTCAGTGTGCCGACGACCTGGGACGAACTCAAGGCAGCTGCGAAAAAAGGCACTGTCACAGCAGACGGCGAAGTGGTTGTCAAGGGATTTGACTTCGTTAACTGGGATGGTGTCATGTATCTGTGGACTTCCATGATCCTCTCGCAGGGCGGCAACTACCTCAACGAGGACGGCACGTTCAACGTTACCAGCGACGAAGCGAAGAAGGCTTGGGAAGAACTGGCCAAGATGGTCACCGACGACAAATACACCACCCTGTCCGGACTTGACGACGGCAGCGACATCGAAGGCTATCAGGAACTGTATGCCGGCCAGGCGATGATGGTGCCGCGCGGCCCCTGGTGCCTGGCGGAAGGCGCCAACGACTTCGGTCTTGAATATGGCAAAGACTACAGCTATGAAGCAATGCCCTTCTACGGCCCCGAAAAGAAATTCGCAACAGAGACCGGCTGGTCCATGGGCGTCGCGGCAGGTCTGGACGAAGAAAAGCAGCAGCAGGCATTCGACTTCCTCGAGTACTTCTTCTCGGACGATGTGATCATGCAGCACAACCTGGCATGCGGACAGATCCCGGCCAAGAAGGAAGTGGCACAGAGCCCCGAGTACCTCGAGCAGTTCCCGTATGCTGAGCCTCTGGTCGGCATCCTCGACGGCGGTCAGTTCATCGGCGAATTCAATACCGACGTCTTCAAAGAGATCGTCAACAACGTCTTCAGCGCGTACTGCAAAGGCCAGTACAAGAGCACCGATGAAGCACTGCAGGATATGCAGGATCAGCTGAACAACATGTAACCAATATCTATCAGGCAGGACAGGGAGCATCCTCTCTGTCCTGCTTAACATCTGACTCTATCAATTACCAATTCGCATACTCAACTATCAGCTTTCAAAATAGGAGACCCTTCCTATGAAAAAGAGTGACCGGAAATTCCTTCTCCTGGTGCTCATCCCGATCTTCATCGAAGCACTGATCTTCCTGGTGATCCCGATCCTGGGCACAATAGGCATTTCCTTTACCGACTACAACCCCATCGCCCACCACATGGACCCCGTTGGCCTGTCAAATTACAAAGGGATGTTTGACGATCCCAAATTTGTGATCGCCTTCAAGAACACGCTGGTCTTTACAATCGTGGCGGTAGGCCTCAACATTGTCATCTCGCTGACGATCGCCACCCTGATCTGTCAGCTTAAAAGTAATAAAACCCGGAGTTTCTTCCGGATGATCGTGTTCCTGCCCTGCATCGCTCCGATGGTCGCCTCGGCCGTCGTCTGGGGCCGCAGCATCATGAACACCAAAACAGGCCTGATCAACGAGATCATCAGGATGTTCGGCGGGCACGGCATCGCCTGGACAGGCGACGCCAGTTACGTCATGCTCTCCGTCATCATCTTCACCTTGTGGGCAGACCTCGGTTACAACATCATCCTGTTCTGCGCCGGCATCGACAGCATCCCCGGGGATGTCTACGAAGCAGCGGACCTCGACGGCTGCACGGGCTGGCAAAAATTCCGCGGTATCACGCTGCCGCTGCTTGGCAGAACGACGACCTTCGTCGTCCTCATGACACTGATCTCATACTTCCAGATGTTCGCACAGTTCAGTGTCCTGCTGTTCAAAGACGGGCCGCAGAACTCGGGGCTCGTCCTGACAAGTTATATCTATAAGACCGCTTTCGTGTACAAGGAGATGGGATACGCCGCGGCGATTTCCGTCGTCCTCTTCCTGCTCATCCTTGTGGTGAGCCTCATCCAGCAGCGCGTCAATAAAGTGGATTGGGAGTACTAGTCATGAAAGAGATCATCGGAGGCAGCGGATTCAAAAAACGGCTGCTCATATTCATCATTCTGCTCGTCGTGTCGATCATCATCGTGGTGCCATATATCTGGATGCTTTCCAATTCCTTTAAGACCACGATGGAAACGCTCACCGACCCGATGCACATCATTCCGCAGGACCCCACCATGGCCGGCTATGAAAAGGTGCTGACCAAATCGCCCTTCTTCAAATGGCTGTGGAATTCCTGCTTTGTCACCGGCATCAACACGATCGTCATCCTGTTCACCAGCTCGATCGTGGGATACATATTCGCGCGCTTTGAATTCAAAGGGCGCAACTTCCTGTTCGCCATGCTCGTCTTCACGATGATGGTTCCGGCGCAGGTCACCATGATCACGACCTTCATCATCATCGACGGAGTGGGGCTGTACAACAGCGTATGGGCCCTGATCATCCCCTCGTTCGTCAATGTATTCGGCATCTATTTATGCAAGCAATACTGCGAGGAGATCCCGCGCGAACTGATCGAGAGCGCCAAAATAGACGGCGCCGGCAATTTCCGGATCTACTGGAACATCGTCATTCCGCAGATCCGCCCGGCACTCGGGGCACTCGCCATCTTCACGTTCCTGGAATACTGGAACGATTACCTCAACCCGTTGATTTACCTGTCCAGCACGGACAATATGACATTGCCGCTCGCACTGAGTTACTTCTCGACGCAGCACTCGACAGATCTGTCCGCGACCATGGCAGCCTCAGCGCTGATCATGATCCCGGCAGCCATTGTGTTCATCATATTCCAGAAGCAGTTCATCAAAGGACTGGCGCTGACGGGAATGAAGTGACCTGCACAGGCCGGTATGTATGAAGCCATTTCCAACCAGTACCCAAAGGAGTCACAACGTGTTATTCGGATATACAGAAAACCAGCTCAAAGTCCTGCGTGCGGCGGACACCGCCGGTGAGATCCGGCAGCAGCCGGCCACCTGGCAGAAAACCATCGCGCAGATCAAAGATATCTGGGGGGATCTGCAGGCATTTGTGCACAGCGTGACAGACGCCCCCGATTACCAGATCATTCTAAGCGGCGCCGGCACCAGCGAGTACGTCGGCAACGCCCTTCGCCCCGCGCTTTTAAGAGCTCACCACGGCCATGTGCAGTCGGTTGCCACAACGGACATCGTGGCGAGCCCCGAAAACTACATCGATCCCGATACGCCCGCCCTGCTCGTTTCGTTCGCCCGCTCCGGCAACAGCCCGGAGTCCGTCGGCACCGTGCAGGCATTCGACCGCTTTTCCGACAAAGTACGCCATCTGGTCTTTACCTGCAACAAAGACGGTCATCTGGCGAACCGGGCGGCTGAGAACGACCACTGCTTCGGCGTGGTTCTCACTGAAGAAACCAACGACAAGAGCTTCGTGATGACCAGCAGCTTCACCAACATGTACATCGCCGCACTTATGACACTCCTCGGTGATCAGGACCTCCCGTTCGACGCGGCGGTCAAGGCGGCGGATGCTTTCCTGGAGAACGGTTGGTCTCCGCTCCGCGGCCTGCTGCAGGCTGCTGTTCCGCACAGAGCGGTCTTCCTCGGTTCCGATGTCCTCAAGGGGATCGCGCAGGAATCCGCCCTCAAGATGATGGAGATCACTGCCGGCGATGTCATCTCGATCTATGACACCCCGATGGGCTTCCGCCACGGACCGAAATCCGTCGTGAACGCAGAGGAACTGACCGTTCTCTATCTATCCGACGAACCGGTCACAAGACGCTATGAGATGGATCTGCTCGCGGAACTCAACAGAGACCGCCAGGGCAGCCGGATCATCGCGGTGACAGCCAAAGACGACGAGTTGGTCCGCAGATTGGCCGATCTTACCGTTGTTCTGCCGTTTGAAGAGAAGACGCCCAACAGCCTGCTCGCACCGGCGTATATCACCGTTGCGCAGACGCTGGCGCTGCTCTGCTCGCTGACCATGGGATGCACCCCGGACAACCCCTGCCCCACCGGTGAAGTCAACCGCGTTGTACAGGGCGTAACGATCTATCCATTGTAAAACGCAGCCGCTATAGCAAGGAGAACGACCATGATGAAAAGAACGACTCTCTGTATGCTCACAGCAGCGGTGCTCGTCACCATCTGTGCCATGAGCATCAGCTGCGGGAAGACCGGCGCCGTGACAGATCCCGCAGACTATGGCGATTATACGGGGACAGACGATCTGATCCATGTCTCCGCCGAAAACGGCAGCGACACGGACGGCAACGGCACCGAAGAAAACCCGTTTGCCACCCTGCCCTGCGCAGCAGCAAGTCTCGCCCCCGGCAGGACGATCATCGTCCACGACGGCACCTACGCGGCGCTCACCCTCACGGAAGCCGCGAGCGGTACTGCTGAGGCTCCCGTCACAATCAAAGCAGCGGACGGAGAGACGCCTGTCATCAAGCCCGCTGACGACGGCGATGAGATCATTGGTATCCATTTGGTCAATACAGACCATATCACCCTTGAAGGGCTGACCGTTGAAGGCGGCACCCATGGCATCTACTATGAGAGCACCCGCGAACAGGGCGAAACGACGCTCGACGGCATCACCATCAGAAACTGCACGGTTCACGGCATCCGCGGCACCCACGGCATCTGCGTGTATGCGCGCAACGACCTCGCTCCGGTCACCAACCTGACCATGACCGGCTGCGAAGTATACGACTGTGAATGCGGCGACAGCGAATCCACCGTTTTCAACGGCAATATCGACGGATTTGAGATCAGCAGCAATATCATCCACGAAAACAACAATATCGGCATCGATATGATCGGCTTTGAAGGCAACGCCGCTCACCCCGAAGACGAAGGCTTTGACAACCTGTATGACGCAGACTATGTCCGCAACGGCATCTGCCGCGACAACGTGGTTTACGGCATCAGCGCGGAAGGCAACGAAGCATATCTGGAGGACGGCGAGTACGATCTCTGTGCGGACGGCATCTACGTCGACGGCGGACAAAACATCGAGATCTACAACAATTTCGTGTTCTGCTGCGACATCGGCATTGAAGTTGCCACTGAGCACAGTCCGGACGACAATCCCCTGTTCAAAGTAGCCGGCATCGACGTCCATGACAATGTGATCGCAGGCTGCGAAGGCTGGTGCGGCATCTGCTTTGGCGGCTATGATGCGGATCTCGGATACACGGAAGACTGCAAATTCCACAATAATACTCTTATTGACAACGATACACAGATCGGCGTCCAGCGCAGCAGGAATAACGATGTCTACGGCAACCTGCTCGCCGGTGGCTGCACGGCTGTGGAATACAACACCGACGTACGGGCGGAAGACCTGTCCGGAAACAACATCCATGACAATGCGGCAGGCGGTTTTGAGGAGAGCGATTCCTGGACAGATGCCTACGGCGAGGTGTACACAGATCAGGCAGCCCTGCTCGATGGATGGGCCTCCCTGATCCGGGGATGCGGTTCCTCCTTCACCCCGGCTGAAGAATTCGTCAACGTATATGAAACCTGGAGGGAAGACTGATGGCTGAAGTCACTCTGAAAAACATCAAAAAAGTATACCCGCACAGCGGAGAGAAAGAAAAAAAGAAAAAGAAGGCCCCGGAATCGCCTGAAAAGAAGAGCAACCTCCAGATCACCGCGGAAGGTGTCGTCGCTGTCCAGCAGTTCAGTCTGGACATTGCGGACAAGGAATTCATCGTGCTGGTCGGCCCGTCCGGCTGCGGCAAATCAACCACTCTGCGCATGATCGCCGGGCTGGAAGAAATCACGGAAGGCGACCTGTACATCGACGGGGAACGGATGAACGACGTAGCCCCAAAAGACAGAGACATCGCCATGGTCTTCCAGAACTACGCCCTTTACCCGCACATGTCTGTCTACGAAAACATGGCGTATTCCCTGAAGGTCAAAAAGACTCCGAAAGACGAGATCGACCGCAAGGTGCGCGAAGCAGCGGAGATCCTCGACATCACCTCCCTGCTCGACCGCAAGCCGAAGGCTCTCTCGGGCGGCCAGAAACAGCGTGTGGCGATCGGCCGCGCCTTTGTCCGCAACCCGAAGGTCTTTCTGATGGACGAACCGCTCAGCAATCTCGACGCCAAGCTGCGCAACCAGATGCGCACCGAGATCATCAAGCTGCGCAGCAAGATCGATACAACGTTTATCTATGTCACTCATGATCAGACAGAAGCTATGACACTCGGTGACCGCATTGTCATCATGAAAGACGGCTTTATCCAGCAGATCGGCACACCGCAGGAAGTCTTCATGCATCCGGCGAACATCTTCGTAGCCGGTTTTATCGGCGTCCCGCAGATGAACTTCTTCCCCGGCTGCAGTCTGCAGCGTGAGGGCGATGCTTACAGCGTCAGTCTGCTCGGCAGAACTTACCCGCTCACAGCAGAGCAATCCGCCGCCCTCAGCAAGGCCGGCACTGCAAACCGTTCCGTCACGATCGGCGTCAGACCGGTCGATATGAAATGCGAAAGCACCGGCGGCGAAGGCGACGCGACGATCGAAGTCGCTGAGATGATGGGCAGTGAGATCCACCTGCACATGACCAAAGACGGCGAGGACATCATCGCCATCGTCGGCTCGCGTTCCGCGGACCTGTCGCAGTATGAAGCCGGCAAACGCGTGGATCTGCAGTTCGACCCCGCTGCCATGCATATCTTTGACAGCGAGACAGGCAGCAACCTGCTGTAAAAAGCGAAACGAGGTATTTATGACAACAAGACCCAACCCCATGCGCATCATGATGGACAGACGCGCTGCCGGCGAAAAAACCGGCATGCCCTCCTACTGCACCGCCAATCAGATGGTGATCGAAGCGATCCTGCAGCGGACCGCTGTGACCGGCAGACCGGTGCTGCTCGAAGCCACGGCCAACCAAGTCAATCAGGACGGCGGTTATACCGGGATGCGGCCGGCGGACTATTACCGCCGGGTGCTCGATCTGGCAGCCGGATACGGCGTTTCCGAAGACCTCATCATGCTGGCGGGCGACCATCTCGGACCGCTCACTTTTGCGGATCTGCCTGAACGGGAAGCCATGAGCAAAGCCAAAGTGCTCGTCTACGAATATGCCCGTGCCGGCTTTACGAAGATCCATCTTGACACAAGCATGAAAGTTGCGGACGATCCGGAAGGTCCTCTGGCTACGGAAACGGTCGCACGGCGCGGCAAGGAACTCTACGATGTGGCTATGAAAGCGTACTCCGAACTGCTGCAGGAAGTGCCTGATGCGCCCCGTCCCGTCTTCATCATCGGTTCCGAGGTTCCGATCCCCGGCGGTGCGCAGGAAGCGGAGGATACGCTTGCCGTGACAAAACCGGAGTCTTTTGCAGACACCGTCGAGACCTACCGCAGGATCTTCGGCGAAGCGATGGAAGATGTCATCGCAGTCGTTGTGCAGCCCGGCGTCGAATTCGGCGACGATCAGATCTTCCTCTATAACAGAGAGAATGCGGCGGCACTGAACGCAAAACTGACCGAATACCCGGGTCTTGTCTTTGAAGGCCACTCCACGGATTACCAGAGCAAAGAAGCACTGCGGGAGATGGTCGAAGACGGCGTCGGTATCCTGAAAGTCGGCCCTGCCCTCACCTACGCCATGCGCGAAGCGCTCTTTGCACTCAGCATGATCGAAAAAGAGCTGGTGCCCGAAACTGCCCGGGCACATGTCATGGAATCGCTCGAGCAAGTCATGCTGGAAGCACCCGCCAACTGGATGAAGCACTACCACGGCACCGAAAGAGAATGCGCGCTAGCCCGCAAATACAGCTTCTCCGACCGCGCCCGCTACTACATCGGCAATGACAAGGTGCAGGCAGCCATCAATCAGCTGTTTGTCAACCTGCGCACGCACGAGATCCCTATGAATATGATCCACCAGTACCTGCCGCTGCAGTTCGACAGCGTCAGAAAAGGCACCCTCTCCAAAGATCCGGCGGATCTTGTCCGGGATGCCGTCTGGCAGGTCTTATACGACTATGAATACGCAGCAGGGCTCAGCAAATGAGCCCTGCTTTTTTATTTCAGCTTTTTCAACACTTCTCCGGTATCCCCGCCGAGCAGAATCGATCGGTCTTTCAATCTTTCCGGGCAGCACGCCTCTTCATAGTTGAGACAGGCATAAGTCGCCTGTTCATTCTCATGCGTCATCGCCCAGAACGGGTATTTGATGATCATCGGCGTATTGCCGCCTACCCCCAGTTCCAGATACAACACACGCTTGCCCTCACAAGCCCTCAAATAGGCCGCGTAAGCCGCCGAAGCCGCATACCAGCCCTGATCCTCCACGAAGGTATCATCCGCGCGCAGATTCATCGTCAGAGGCTCCCCGCAGACCGGGCAGCGCGGCACCAGATCATGGGGAACAGACCGCTTCAAAAGCCCGGCAGACGCCGCCTGCGCCGCATCTGCCGCAGGCACTTGCAGAGTGCCGTCCGCCGCGATCGTAAATCCCTGTTCGAGTACCATCGCACGGACGGTCTCTTCGTTATCGTACGTTTTGTCGTGGCACGGTTTGCTGCACTGCCACAAACCATAGTCCCCCTGCGTGTAGAACAGGCGCTGCTTGTCAAACCCCGCCCGCTGGAAACAGTGATCGACGTTCGTTGTGATCACAAAACAGTCTTTGTCCTGCACCAGGGACAGCAGATCCTGATACACCGGTCCGGGAGGATCCATGTACCGGTTGATGTAGATGTTGCGGCTCCAGAACGCCCAGCGCTCTTCCGGTGTGCTGTACCGGTAAAAGCCGCCGCTGTACATATCATGAAAGCCGTACGCTTCTTCGAAGTCCGCGAAATACTTTTGGAATCGCTCTCCGCTGTAAACATATCCTGCCGAGGTCGACAGCCCGGCTCCTGCACCGATCACGATCTTCTCCGCATCCGCGATCGCCGCCTTCAGTCCGGCGGTCTGTCCCGTGCGGTAGACGGCAATATCCTGCCCGGCGGCCAGATCGTCTTCCATCAGAAGAGGATGGCCGCGGAAGTGCCGCAGACCGGCCAGCCCTTTACCGATGGTCTCTTCATACCCGTTCACACGGCGCTCCTGCCGGAACGCCTCATACAAGCTGCTGTTCATAGTATTCCAGATCCTCATCCTTAAAGACATTGAAAATGACCCGGTCCAATCTGCCGGGGTGTGCCGCCAGCCAGTTCTGTACGGTCTTCACCGCGATCATCGCCGCCCGCTTGTTCGGGAAACGGAAAACGCCCGTTGAAAGACAGCAGAACGCAACGCTCCGGATGCCCTCTTCCGCGCACAGATCCAGCGTATTGCGGTAGCAGGCCGCCAGTTCCTCTTCATGCCGTTCCGTAAGCGCTCCCTGCACGATCGGTCCCACGATATGGATCACATATTTCGCCGGCAGGTTGTAGCCCTCCGTCAGCATGGGAACGGCGGTGGGCTGTTCGTAGTCCTGCCCGTACTTTGCCCGCAGCGCCCGCATTTGTTCATCGCAGGCAGCGCGCAGCTGTATCCCTGCAAACGTGTGGATGCAGTTGTCGATGCAGGTGTGCATCGGCACAAAACAGCCAAGCATCTGCGAATTGGCGGCGTTGACAATGGCATCGCAGGCAAGGCGCGTGATGTCGCCCTGCCAGAGAACGATCCTGTCCGCCTGCGGGGCGGTGCTGCCAAGATCCGCAGCCGCCGGGAGCGCAGCGGTATCGACAATGCCGTTCTCTGCGATCCGTTCCGTGAGGTATGCATCCTGGATGCGGAGCGATTCCTCATCCATAAGACCGGGCATGCGGATGTTCATCAGCGACCGCAGCACGGTGCGCTTCTCCCGCAGGTCGTCGGCGACCTCCAGATCTCTGTATTTCCCGGAGTCATCCAGGAATCGCTTCACCAGATAATCCAGACGCTCATTCTGGTTCATATCTTTTTCTTCCTTATCACATTCATACAGCGATTCTCTTACTGCAGCGCGATGGCATCGGACGGACAGACATCCTGGCAGGCGCCGCAATGCTGACACTTCTCCTGCTCGATCGTGAATGGGATCAGGGTTCCCTCGATGCAGATGGCCGGACAGGCTGCCAGACAGTATCCGCAGCCGATACAGTCGTCCGTAATGATGTAGTGTTTGTCCGGACCGGTTTCTTTTATCTCTGTCTCGGTATCCTGCGTGCCTTCCAGAGAAGTGACAGCCTCATACATCAACGCTGCCATCTGCTTATGTCCTTCTTCGGTCAGGTGTTCACTATCCAGGGCAGAGATCTCCGCATCTGCACCGTCCACAAACGTGCAGCCGTATTTCGCTGCCAGCGGTTCATACAACCCCGCCAGCTGAAGGGATTTGATGTACATACTCTCGTCAACAGCTTCATCGGTCGATGCCGCATAGTTCGGGCCGACCGGCGCCGGTGCAGCGAGAATATAAGCGGGCTGGAATTCCTGGAATTCCTCGAACGCCTCTCTTGCAGCTTTGAGGAATCGCTCCATCCCGCCGGCAATCTCCTCCGGGCTCGCGCCGACTTCCGCGATGCAGTCATTTGTTCCAAGCATGACAATAAAGACATCCACCGGCACATGAGAGCCGATGATCGCCTTCAATGGCGGCAAGCCCCTTTTGTACGGGGCATCCACTCTGTCGAAATCCGTTGTCCGCCCGGAAAGCCCTTCCGGTATGACAATATATCCGTCTCCCAGTTGTTCCTGCAGTTGGGTCGTCCAGCGCACCTTCAGCGGGTATCTGCCGCCCGGGAGCGGTTCCAGTCCATAGGTATTGGAATCGCCGTAGCAAAGCACAACTTTCGGTTCCTTATTCATGACACTTGCTTTCCTTTTCTTCTTCAACATCCGCCGGTGCGGATCCTTCAGAAGTATTATATCGCCCGGTCAACCATTTGAGAAGCGCTGCAGCGATCAGCGAAAACCCGATATAAGCGCCGCCAGCCAATGCGACCGGCATGGCCGAAAGATGGCCCAGTCCGCTGCCGATCAGCGCATAGAGAACGACCTCCGGCAGCATGCCGAGCAGACTGCCGAGCAGGTACGGTGCCAGCGCCGCATGCACGGCTCCGAAATACATACTGCCAAGATCATAGTTGATGACTTTGAGCATGCGGATGAGGATGACAAAAACGAAAGGGTGCGATTCTCTAAGATGCATCAACCCCTGCAGTTTGGGATGCTTTTCCGGCAGCTGCCTGCCGATATCTCCGCCGATCGTCTTGCCGAGGAAGTACCCTTCCAGGATCATAATGAAGGCCCCCGCCAGATTGATCAGAACAGCGATGCCCGGGCTGAACAGCGTCCCGCTCGCCGTGAACAGGATCCCCGAATAAAAGAATATAGACAGTGTCTTCAGCGCAAAGAGCAGCATCATCACCGCCGCTGCAAGGAGCAGACTGGACGGTGTATACTGCAGGACCCCGCTGACGGTGAACGTATCATGCTGGGTCAGTGCAACGAGCACCGCCATGACCCAGATGGACATCGTGATCGTGCGGATGACCTCCGAGGAATAGGTCCTGTACTGCGTCCCCCACTCGACCTTTAAGTACGCCCGGATCTGCATGAAGAACGCATGCAGAACAAGTCCCGCGCATGCGATGATCAGGGCATCGGCTGTCAGGCGCGGCATCCCCGTCCAGGCCATGATGAGTCCCGGCACGGCATACAGCGCGATGGTCACAAGACGCCCGAACCAGCGTGAACTGTAGACCCTGTCATACCGGCTGAACAGCAGATAGCCGCACATGATCTCCGTGAGATCGCGCAGCATCATCAATATCAGAAGCAGCCACAACCAGTGATAGCCGGGCACCAGCAGGATGACAAGTGTATAATGCATGATCTTATGCGCAGCCGCATCGAGGATCTTGCCGGCATCTGTGACCTGTCCTGTTTTTCTGGCAACCGGACCGTCCAGCACATCGAAAAGACCTGCCAGCGCAACAGCTATAAGAGCAGCGGTGCAGCTGCCCTGCAGATGCAGTCTTGCAGCGACCGGCACCAGCAGGATCTGCACCAGCGACATGGCATTCGGGACCGTCTGGAGACTCTTCCTTGTCAGAGCCTCCCGCACTTTCCTGCTGTCCTCCGGTGTGTAAGAAACAAAGGACAGCGCCCAGGCGGCGAAACTCACCGGCATCGCCACGACCACATCGACAACGGAATGCTGTTTGAGGAACATCGTACTGGCGCAGATGAAGACGACCAGCATCGCCAGAACCGTCTTGACCGGCATACGCATATCCTCTTTGGTCTCAAAGACCGCCAGCAGCAGCCCCAGCGAGCCAATGACGTGCATCGACGGGCAGATATTGGTCGGAGTATCCATCGCATAGATGAGCGAAACAACCCACGTGAACACATTGCTGCGCACAAAACGGTCCGGCCGGAGCGTCTGATAACTCGGATACACGAGGAAGATCACAAAGCACAGGATCGTCGCCACGATAAAGAACGTCATCATCTTTCGGTAGACCGCAGGGTCTTTGAGCAACAGGTATCCGATGACGACAAACGTCAGCACATGCCAGGATAAGTACGGCACAACAAAGTACTCACTGAACGGGATCAGATCGTCCAGAAACATGTGAATCTCATGATACTGGGCGCCGATATTAACCCGTTCGATGAGTACGAACGTAAGTATGTAGACCGGCAGGTACCACAGATACCGCAGATCCTTATTATCGATGGCCTTGACTTCTGCTGCTAACTTGTTTGACATCCTTCTAGCTGATTGGTTTATTTTGCCGGTCTCTCCCAGCGGATCGCGTTCTGCGGGCAGCTGTCCGCCGCCGCGCGCACACGGATCCAGTTCTCTTTTGTTGTGTCCTCAATCGCTTCCGACCGGCTGTATCCGCCCTGGTCCTTCAGCGCAAATGTGCCGGGTGCATTGACGGTGCACCGGCCGCAGCCGATGCACCGGTTGTGATCCACAGTCGCTCTCATCACATATTCCTTTGTGGTTATAGGAAAGGCGGTTCCAGATGGAATCGCCCTTCATTCACTTTGCATTATTGTACTGCATCTTCTGCGTTTTTTCCACCTTGTAACAGTTGCCCAAATCCCCTGCTCAGTCCAGGATCCTGCCGTCGCGGGAGATGGTCACCACCTGCCAGGGGATAAACTTTCCGCTGTTGCGGAGCGCCGTCTCCGCTGCCCGCTGCAGGCCGCCGCAGCACGGCACTTCCATGCGCACGATCGTCACACTCTTAATATCGTTGTCCCGGATGATAGCGGTCAGTTTATCCGAGTAATCGATGTCGTCCAGTTTCGGGCAGCCGATGATCGTGACCTTTCCCTTCATGAAATCCTCATGCATGTTCGCATAGGCGTATGCGGTGCAGTCCGCGGCGATCAGCAGCTTCGCGCCGTCAAAGAACGGAGCCTGGGTCGGAACCAGCTTGATCTGGCACGGCCACTGCGCGAGCTGGGACACCGCCCTTGCAGGTGCAGTGTTCTGCGGTGTGTCATGTCCTTCCTCCGCTGGTTGATTTTGTCTTTCAAACTGCATCATTCTCGACCCCGGGCATCCACTGGTCATCATTTCTCCAAGTCCTTTCAGCATCGGTTTTTCCTCCTTGTCCGATTCCTTTTGCGCCTGCGCCGCCTTCACAGCCGCCTCATCGTACGCCGGAGCCTCCCGTTCCTCGAACGAGATCGCCCCCATCGGACAGCCCGGCAGGCAGTCTCCAAATCCATCGCAGAAGTTCTCCCGCACAAGTTTTGCCTTACCGTCTACGATATCGATGGCACCTTCGTGGCATGCCTCCGCGCACAGACCGCAGCCATTGCACTTCTCTTCGTCTATGTGAATGATTTTCCTGATCATGACTCTCTCCTTTTCTGCAGTGAGTTGCTTTTCTTGCTTTTGCACCCTCATTGTAGTATGTTGGAATCGCTCAGTATGTGGTTATAACCACAAATGAGACCCTTTTTTCAGTTTTTTGATTGGAAAGGAATCGCAATGAAAGACGATATCGTATACGCTCTAAAACACAATGCTCTCTTCCGCGGGATGACAGAAGCGGAGATCCATGCCGCGGCTGCCGCCCTTAAGTCTTCTGAAAAGCAGTACAGAAAGGGCGATTACATCCTGCATGCCGGTGATACGACGGACCGGCTCGGTATCGTCTGCTCCGGCAGTGTGACCATCGAGAGCAACGATATCTGGGGCAACAACACCATCCTGAGCCATGTCGACGCCGGGGACCTTTTTGCAGAAACCTACGCCCTTCTTCCAACACAGGTGCTTCTGGTGGATGTGGTCGCCAATGAACCCTGCCGGATCCTCTTTCTGAACATGCAGGGGCTGCTGCAAACACCCACCGCAGAATGGGGCGGAAAACTAACTGCCAATCTGCTGCAGATATCGATCCGCAAAAACCTGACCTTATCCAACCGGAGTTTTCAGACCGCTCCCAAGACCATCCGTGGCCGCGTACTTGCATACCTGAACACAGTGTCTCTGCAGACCGGCAGGGAAGCCTTTGACATTCCTTTTGACCGCCAGCAACTCGCTGACTATCTCAACGTTGAACGAACGGCGCTTTCCAAGGAGCTTGGCCGCATGCAAAAAGACGGCATCCTGCGATGCCGCCGTTCGCATTTTGAACTATTACCAGCTGCTGCCGCCGCCACCGCCTGAGCCGCCGCCGGGCTTTGGTTCTTCTCTCATAGCGGTTTCTCCCATCGGATCGCGTTCTGCGGGCAGCAGTCCGCCGCGGCGCGCACGCGGATCCAGTTTTCTTTTGTCGTATCCTCGATCGCTTCGGACCGCTTATACCCGTTCCGTTCCTTCAGTGCAAATGTGCCCGGGGCGTTGACCGTACAATATCCGCAGCCGATACAACGGTCGTGATCAACAGTGGCGCGCATAATGGCTCTCCTTTTCTGCTATAGCAAAGGCGGTTCCGTACGGAATCGCCTTTCTTCATCTGTCTTTTAATTCTACTCAATCCGCGGCTTACTTGTCACGCACAAGTTTTACCACTGCTTGCCGCGCGTACACCCCGCCATCACTGCAGCGGATGCCAGAAGCAGCATTGCAGACAGCCAGATCAGCGCTTCGTCGCCTGTTTTGGGAGAACTGTCAAGTGCCGCGATCGCGCGGGTCTCAGTCTGTCCGCAGCGGGAACAGGTGCGGGTCTCTTCGCCCGCTTCGCCGGCGCCGGCTTTTTTGGTAACGGTCCACGCGCCCCAGTCATGACCGAGCGGCTCGACATCTTCCTGCGAGAAGGTCTCCGTGTCGAACAGCTCGTTTTCGAATTCCGCGGTGAACGTCGTCACCCCCCACTCCGTACAGGTCGGCTCTTTCGTGACCTCAGCGACCGGGGTAACGGTTTCGGACATGTGCTTTCCGCATGCAAGACAATAGACCGACGCAGTCACCTGACTGTTGTCCTCATTCCATTCGACCTCATAGTCCCATTCATGACCGAGCGGCTCGATATCCTCCTGCGTAACGGTCAGATCTTCCGGCGTGAACCCGTCCGGCCCGGAAAAGACCGGATTCGTGAACGTTGCGGTATAGGTGGTTTCCCCCCATTCCTCACAGGTCGGATCATTTGTAACTTCAGAAGATATTTTCCCGTTCTCCGTCACGGTCTCCCCGCAGTCTTTGCAGGTCGCCGTTGCAGTCACCTCACTATTGTCATCATTCCAGCTGATCTCGAGTTCCCACGTGTGTTCGTGCTCATCATCCGCGCCGGAAGCAGCGGCTGCTCCCAATGTGAAAACAAGGATGACGGTGAGAAGCACAACGAACAGCCTTGAGGCATGCGATCCTTTCCCTCTCATGATCAAATCCTCCTTTGTAATCTTTTGTGATCTTTATAGTATTTTAATACCCTTCTGTTTTCCTGACAACTAGAAGATGTCCGATCACCAACTGCTGCCGCCGCCACCGCCTGAGCCGCCGCCGGACGACCCGCCGCCGGACGAACTGGACGATGACCAGCTGCTGTCGGACGAACCGGAGGAAGACCAGTCGCTCCCGCCGGACGCCCCACCGCTGAACGTCGCGCGCGGCTCACTTGTCATAGCATGCCCGAAAGAACGCACAGAACGGTCGATGGTATCCATCACAGCAACACCGTTCAGAGCATCGCTTCCCTCAAGCCACGCCGGAGGCGCTTCCGCGATCTCATCGAAACGCGCGATCCACTTCGAAGAAACACCGAGCACATAGGCATACGGCAAAACATTGTAAAAATACTGCGGATCCTGTTCCGCAAGAAGCTTCAGACGGTCTTTTTCCGCTGTCTCAAGGAATCCCCTGAATCCCTTGATGCGGCTCAGCAGTTCCTGGCCGTACAGCGTCCGCGGATGCATGCGGAAACCAATGACGAGCGTACCGATGATGGCAGCGATACCACCAGGAACAAATCTGTTCTGTGCCTGCAGCAGACTTACGATACCGTCTGCACTGTACCGCATCATCAGGAATACCAGCATGATCGCAAAGATCATGCCAATCGTGATCAGGAGCACCTTTCCGGCACCGCCGCCCGAACGGCCTCCTGTGAACAGCAGTGCAGGCAGGAAGCAAACCAGCATGATCATGATAAACATGAGCGGCATGACCGCGATCCAGGGATCGCAAAACTGCCCATAGAAGAACGCGAAAACGACCGCGCACACAGACAGGAAGGAAAGGACCAGAGCCAGCGCATGATACCGGCGCACCGGCAGAAAATACTGCGTCGTCACGCGGGGTTCTTCCATTTCATCCCGGACACGGTCCACGGTGATGTAGAAATGCTTTTTGAGATCGCTTCTTGTGACTGTCCGCTCGCCCTGTTTGTTCTTATGGGACCGGGTCTTGAGCCCGTTATAGAAAACCTTCAACGGCTCAAAGTCCCCCGCATACTGCTGCAGCAGAACGATCTCGTAGTCCTTCTTCCCCGTTTCCCTGATCGAGAGGCACCCAAGATTGGCCAGGTAGATGAGCAGCGAAGTAATATCCTTGCGATCTGCCTTCCCGTCGTAGATCAGCCCGACAGAGAGCGGATCCAATTCTTCCGGCGGATAGAATTCCACCGTTTCAGCAGGCTTGCCGGAACGGCTGCGCAGCCAGACCAGCAGCATCAGTACAAAGGAGGCAAGCGGCAGGAACCGGCAGACCCACAGGAGCACGTCCCATATCCCGCCGCTGCGGACAAAATACCGGTTCGGCAGGGTGAGCCGCATCGTCAGCCCGCTATAAGCGTCCAGCGGCTGGTCATATGTACCGTAAACCGTGTTCTCCTCCACTTTGTAATCAACGTCCCTATAATTGCCGCTCCCGGCATACCCGTGTGTAAATCCGAGGGTGTCCCCGTTATACTGGAATTCTTTTGGAAAATGGACCGCGAAACTGACGCTCTCGACCGTTGTATCCCAGTCAGTGCCGACGATGTTGTAATAAAACTCGTCCGCCCCGGCAAGGCGGTCCGGTCCTATATCATACGTATAGGAGATCACATACTGCACGTCCCCTTCGACTGTTTCACTTGCGCTGCCGATGCGGATCTGACACTCGTCTGAGTAGTTGCTGACCGCATACGGTGCATCCACATAAATATCTCTGATCTGCGCTCTGTTGCGTCCCTGTGATCCGTCTTCCCGGTAGATCGTATTCCGCAGCGGCAGACGCCGGATGATCCCGTGCTTGCCTGCCCCCTCTTCATACCAGGCGTCGATCGTTTCTACCACATGATAGGTATTGTCCTCATCAACGGTGATATCCACGTCGATATGTTTGATATCATACCCGTTGTTGTACGCAAAGGCCTGTTCAGGCGTTGTGAAAAAAGCCCCGGTGATCCACAGAATCACCGCTGCCGTTACAACGGCGGCGAATCTGCCAATGCGGGATACGCGTCTCTTGTCTGTTGCCGTCTTCTGTCCGTTCAATAGAATGCTCCTTTATGATGCCAAACGCAGACTCTCCTGCCGGGGCTGCCAACTGCTACCAGCTGCTGCCGCCGCCACCGCCTGAGCCGCCGCCGGACGATCCGCCGCCGGAACTGCCCGAGGAAGACCAGCCTCCGCCGCCGGACGAAGAAGAATACCCGCCCCCGCCGGACGACGCCGGCGCAGATGTCATGTCGCGGCTGATCCCGTCCATCGTGCGGCTGATATCATCCGCCGCCGAATAGTATGTGCCGCCGGTGCCGGTCATGTACCAGTCAGGCCGTCCCATCGCGATCCCGTCGAACCGGCGGATCCAGAGCGACGTGATCCCCAGCACATAGGTGTACGGCAGGATGTCGTAAAAATACGAAGGCGATTCGTTCACAAGCATCTCAAGACGCGGCTTTTCTGCTGTCTCAAGGAACCGCTTGAACCCGCGGATCCGGCCGAGCATCTCATTGGCTTTCTCTGTCCGTTTACGCATGCTAAGAGACAGCGCGATCGTCAGAGCCCCCAACACGATGCCGGCTGCTGCCAGCTTCGTCTGCCACAGACTCCAGTCAAACAGTCCGTCGCTGCCGATCGCGAGATAGAAAGCCAGAAAAACGATCGTGATAGCCGCCAGAAAGATCAGCAGCACGACCCGTACGAGCAGGCTGTTCTCCGTTTTGCTGTTCATGTGCAGCATCGGCATGAGAACAGCAAGGACGACTGCCGGAACGGCAGTGACTAACAAGGCGCTGAAAGCATCGTACTCGGCAAAATAAACCGCGCTGAACAGCGAAAGCACGATGGACAGGCAGCCGAGAAGCATCGTCAGCCCCTTGACCGGTCCGGTACTGACCAGATACTTCTTTTTATTTGTTTTAGTATTCATACTGCTGCGGATCTTATCGACAGTCTTATAGAACTTCTTCTCCAGATCCTTTTTCGTCACGATGATCTGTCCGGTCCCGGGATCCTCCTTGGCCAGTCTTCTCAGGCCGTCAAAGAATGTGTACGCCTGCTTGTCCTCTTCCGGATAGTAATCCTGCAGCAAAATAATGTCGTAGTCTTCCGGTCCGCGCTCATAGATCTTGAGATACCCTTTGGACGCCAGCCAGATCAGCATCGTGGTGATGTCCTTGGTATCGACTCTGCCGTCATAGTAATACCCGACCCAGAGCGGGCTCAGACCGTCCGGCGGATAGAATTCGACCGGCTCTGCCGGTTTTTTATTGCGCATGCGGGTGAAATACACGAATGCTGTAAAGAAGAAGGCAAGCAGAGGAAAACCCAGGAAGCCGCAGGCTGCCTTCTCGATGACCCCGCCGGAACGGACAAAGTACCCCTCCGGCAGCAGCAGACGCATCGTCAGCCCCTGATAGGCCTCAAGCGGCGATTCGAAACGCCCGTAGACTGTATTGTCTTCCACGTTATAGATCACGTCTTCATAATTGCTGCTGTGCGCGTATCCGTGCGTAAAGCCGAGCGTCTGCTCATCGTAGCGGAATTCTTTCGGGAAATGTACCGCAAAGGAAACGCTCTCCACGGTCGTGTCCCACCGGGTGCCGACGATGTTGAAATAAAACTCGTCCGCACCGCGCAGGATATCCCTGCCGATGTCATAGGTGTAGGAGATCACATAGCGGACATCGCCTTCCACGACGCGGTCCGCACTGCCGATGCGGATTCTGACATCGCCCCATTCCTCGCTGACCGTATACGGCGCGTCGACAGTCAGATCCGAAACCTTCGCTTTGGTGTGCCCGATACTGCCGTCCTCCCGGTAGATCGTGTTGTCCGTCGGGATCGAACGGATGATGCCGTGTTTGCCGGCTCCCTCTTCATACCGGACATCGATCGTCTCCACGATGTCATACGTGTTGTCTTCACGGACGGTGATATCCATGTCGATATGGGTGATATCGTACCCGTTTTCGTACGCAAAAACCGCCCCCCGCGGCTGCACAAGAGGGACTGCCAGCCACACCGCCAATATCATGAAAAGGAGCAGGACACGCCCGCAGCGGACTGCTGCCCTGCTTCCCGCCTTTTGTCTGTTCTTCCTGCGATCGCTGCGTTTATAGAATGTCTTTTTCATAACGGCGGCTCCTGTCTTCAGTCACGATTGCCTCTGGTCTTGTTATACCCGCCCGCGAATGCATCGTACTCCTCGATCGTCAGCCGTTCCAGCTGGTTGAGACTGTCGCAGCCGCTGCCTGCCAGCGGGATCACTTTGATGGTAAAGTGATCGCCGTATTTATAGTCTGCGTACACGTCCCCGTTGCCGCGGCCTGTGAAGTGGCCGTTGATCCGGGAAAGGACGCGCATGCCCTGTCCGACATAATACTTGTTCTTATCAAC
>JAWRJC010000053.1:0-27003 GCA_040307715.1 Clostridiales bacterium
TGCTGATTGTTTTCCTTGATCTTTGAGGCTTTTAAGCCTCTTTTGACCAAATTTCTACACTATGCAGTTTTCAAGGTTCCGGCCTTTTTTCGAGGGCCGGCTCGGCGCTGCTGTGTTCAGCGCGCTCATTTAATATACAACCTGTACCCCTTTGTGTCAACACCCTTTTTAAAGTTTTTTTCCGAAAGCGCTGAGCAGGGTCCGGTTTCGTTCCGGCAGACCGCCGAATGCGGTTATCCACACAAGATGATGTGCTTTCTGTCTGCAGGGGGTCTGTATCTCGGCCGCCGTTCACTAACGCGGAGTCACCGAACCGCCCCGCCGTACGATACGGCGCTTCGCCGCACTTTATGCATTGCCTGCCTATATATAATATGGTAGACTTGACTTGCGTAGAGTAGGCATCTTGCGCTAAGTGCCGCGGGACGGGATGTTGCCCGCGGACGAAAAGCCTGGCTTGTGATAAGATGCCGCATCCGCTACTGCACCGGGATATGAGACTCCGCTCACTCACGGCGCAGCAACGCCGTGAAATGTGAAAGGAGTTTTTTGCTATGAAGAAGGTGCTTCCGCGGACCCTCGTCATGATGGCCCTGCTGATCGCGCTGGAGGTGATCCTGACAAGGTTCCTCTCCATCAATCTGCCCATTGTCCGCATCGGCTTTGGGTTTCTTCCTGTGGCTGTGGCTGCGGTCCTGTTCGGACCGCTGTGGGCCGGCATCGGTTATGCAGTCGGCGATCTGCTCGGGATGCTGATCTGGCCGACCGGCGCATACTTTCCCGGCTTCACTGTGACCGCCTTCCTGGTCGGTCTGACTTACGGGCTGCTGCTGTACAAAAAAACGGTCACGTGGCCGAGGCTCATCGTCACCGTCTGTGTAGTTGTACTCGCGTACTCGCTGGTACTGAATACGGTCTGGCTGTCGATGCTGTACGGCAAAGCGTTCTGGGGGTTGCTCCCCACCAGGATCCTGCAGTGCGTGATCCTGATCCCGGTCCAGGTCCTGACGATCAAACTCGTCTACGACAAGGTCCTCACCAGAACCGGCATGCTGCCGTCCGCCGAAGAGGCGGCGTCCGCCTGACCGGTCGTCTGTTCAACCAATCACTTCGTACATACTGTCCGCGTCTTCCTTTCTCACGGAGTCGCGGACTTCTTTTACGCGCACGGTCACCTCTTTGGTGCCGAAGGTAATGGTGATCTCATCCCCCGCTTTCACGTCTGCACCGGCCTTGACGACCTTGCCGTTGACGGCGATGCGGCCGCCGTCGCACGCTTCTTTAGCGACTGTCCGCCGCTTGATCAATCTTGAATTCTTTAAAAACTTATCGATACGCATAGTGTTTGATCCTGTGCTCCGCGGTGTCAGCACACCGCCCTGATCCAGAAAAAAGAGCGATGCCCCGGGGCACCGCTCTTTTCCGCTAACTCATAAAGAACAGACTAGTTGACAGCGTCTTTGAGTGCTTTGCCAGCCTTGAAAACAGGAGCCTTGGAAGCGGGAATCTTGATGACTTCGCCCGGCTTTCTGGGGTTGCGGCCGGTGCGGGCTTTTCTGGAGCGGACTTCGAAAGTACCGAAGCCGATCAGCTGGACTTTTTCGCCCTTCTTCAGAGCATCCGTGATCTCGCCCATCATAGCGTTGACAGCCATCTCAGCGTCCTTCTTCGTGAAACCAGTTTTTTCTGCAACAGCAGCAATCAATTCAGCCTTGTTCATTTTTTTCCTCCTTAAAATGCAACTTGTATGGTCGCCCTTGCGGGGCTTGTTATCGACTTTGTCCGTCCGTGCCTTGACCGGCTTCCCGGATGAATCGCTCTATGGTCCGTTCGAGAGCCTTTTCCGGCTCCACCCCGCTCCTCACGGCCGCAGCGGCAGCGAGGAAAAGCAATTCCCCGACGAGCTGTTCGGTATCCGCACCGTCAGGTACGCCGTCGATAAGTTCTTGAGTTTGTTTTTTCACCTGTTCCCAGGATCCAAAACCATCATTCCATGCATACCCTCCTCTGGTCGCTCTTTTTTGCACCTTGGTACTCCGGATCAGAGCCGGGAATGCGCTCGGAACATCGGCGAGTTGTTCTCCAAGAGACCTCTCGCCGTGCTCGAGTTCCTTGATATTTTCCCATTTTTCAACGGTTTTGTCAACCGTTTTACCCGCCTCATCCGAAAAAACGTGCGGATGTCGGCGTATCATTTTTTCACAGACCGCGTTGATCGGCTGCGCCGGGCTGAAAAGCGATTCTTCCTCGGCGAGCAGGCTGTGAAAAGCGATCTGCAGCATCACATCCCCGAGTTCCTCGTTCAGGTTGGCAGGGTCTTCCCTGTCGATCGCTTCCGCGACTTCATAGGCTTCCTCGATCATACAAGTGCGCAGGCTGTGATGATCCTGCACCCTGTCCCAGGGGCACTCGGCGCGCAGCACACGCACGACCGCAAGGAGCCGTTCATATGCTTCTCCCGGGGTCCCTGCCGGGATCTTCAGTTCGTCATGCATCCGTTCTACCTCACGAATCTGTCGTACAGCGCCGCCAGTTTCTCTCCCTTTGGCATGTGCAGCAAGTCGTCTCTGGTGCAGCTCTTCGTCACGATCAGAAGGACTGCATACAGGCAAGCTGCCAGCATGATGGACAGCATGGTGCTGATGCCGCTGGCGGCGATACCTGTGCCGAGGATCAGCGACAGGAGTTTGAAGACCAGAATCGCAAAGACCGCCATGATGCCGGCTGATACTGCCGGACGCGCATAGCAGAGTCCCGCCGGGAAACTGACGCCGACGTACTTCTTCACAGCCAATATGTCAAGCACCGCCGCGGCCAGGTAAGCCACCGTGGTGCCGATCGCCGCGCCGCGGATGTTGAGCGCGGGGATCCCGACCAGGACGAACGTCACAACGATCTTGATGACGATCGCGATCAGCAGGTTGATGACCGGGACCATCTGTTTGCCCACACCCTGCAGGATCGCTGTCAGCGTCTGTACGATGGACAGGAAGATGATGCCGATCGCCAGGATCGTCAGGCAGGCGGCGGAATTGTCCGCAACCTGCGGTTTGGTCGGATACAGCAGCAGCATGATCGGATGCGACAGCACCGCCATACCGAACGCGCACGGCAGGCCGACCATCATCGCGATACGCATGCCGAGGACTGTGTTCTCATGCAGCGCCTCGGTGTCCCGTTGCGTAAAGACCGAGGTGATCAGCGGCACGAGGCTCATCGCGAGCGCCGCCGTCAGCACCTGCGGCAGATTGATCAGCGACATGACGTAGCCGCTCAGGGTGCCGTAAAGCACATCCGCTTCCTGCGGGGTAAAGCCCGAAGCCAGGAGACGGCTGTTGATGATCGGCACTTCCACCATATTCATGATCGGCATCACCGCCGCCCCGATGGTGATCGGGACTGCGATGAGCAGCACTTTTTTCAGAATGTCGCCGGTCGCTTCGAAGACCGTGTCGGGATGCGTATCCATGCGGTGATGGATCGCTCTGCGGCTCTTCATATAGATGAAGATGATCAGTGCAAGACCGGCCGCCGAGCCGATCGTCGCGCCGGAGATCGCCCCCATCGCGCCTTTGACGTCAGACGCCGTGGTCGCGTCCTTGCCCGCCCATGCCAGGAAGGTCGGCGCAGAGCGGTAGAACAGGTAGGCCAGCGTCAGGCCGAAGCCCACGCGGAAGACCTGCTCGATGACCTGCGAGACAGCGGTCGGGTTCATGTTCTGCATCCCCTGGAAATACCCGCGGTACGCCGCCATCAGCGGCACCATGAGAAGCGCCGGTGCGATGACCATCATCGGGAACCTCGCGTTCGGGGAACTCATCCCGGCGGAGATCGCCCCCGCTCCGAAGAACAGGATCAGGAACGAGACGACCCCGATGCCGAACATCAGGAAGGCCGACACCTTGAAGGCTCTGTGCGCCCCGCGGTAATCGCCCTGGACCGCCCTCTCCGAGACCATTCTGGAAATGGCCACCGGGATGCCGCTCGTCGCGATGACGATGAAGAACGTATAGATATAGTAGGCAGGCTGGTAGTAGGCCATGGACGTCTCGCTGACCATGTTCCCCAGCGGGATGCGGAACACCGCGCCGAGGATCTTGACCACAAGACCCGCCGCCCCCAGGACTGCCGCCCCTTTTACGAATGACTTGTTTTCTTTGCTCATATCCCCTCCGTGGGATCAAAGGCGCGCGAGGATCTTCTCCGTCTCCGCCGCCGCATCGGCTTTCGCCTTTTCGATATCGATCGTCGTGTAATCGCCGTCTTCGTACAGCACGCGCCCGTCGACCATTGTCATGACCACGTCGCTGCCCGAAGCACTGTAGACCAGATTGGTCGCCAGATCGTGCACCGGATACATCCACGGTGTGTCGATGTCCAGCATCACGAGATCCGCTTTGTACCCCTCTTTCAGAACGCCGCAGTCTTCGCGCCCCTGCGACTTCGCGCCGCCGGCCGTCGCCGCCCGCAAGGTATCGAGCGGAGAGACCGCCTCCGGAGCATGATACATCATCTTGGAGGCAATGGCAAAGACTTTCATCTCTTCGATGAAATTCAGACTGTTGTTGCTCGCCACGCTGTCCGTGCCGATCGCGACGTTGATGCCGCGGTCGAGGAGCGCCTGCACATTGCAGACACCGCTGGCGAGTTTGAGGTTGCTGATAGGATTGACCGCAACGGTGACGCCGCGCTCTTTCAGGATATCGTAGTCCTCCCCTTCGATCCAGACACAGTGTGCCGCCGTCGCGGGTGTTGCAAAGAGCCCGCAGTCGTCGAGGAAACGCACAGGCGTACGGCCTCCGTGCCGTTCCTTGCACTCTTCGTGCTCTGCTTTGGTCTCCGAGACATGCACATGCATGTTCGCCCCGAGAACCGACGTGAGCGCCGCTAGCTGCCGGACGATCTTCTCGGGATTGGTGTACTCGGCGTGCAGGCTCATATCCACACGGATCCGGCCGTCCGCCGCTCCGTTGTACGCCTTGAACGCGTGCACCATCTCACGGCCAGCGGGCAGATCCCTGAGATCGCTGTCGTCAAAGCACGTGACCGAGCGGGAGAAATTGTTCTTCGCCCCGCTGTCCGAGATGGCCTGCGCCATCTCGTCCGGGAAGTAATACATATCCGTCGTTGACACGATCCCGTAACGCAGGGACTCCGCCATCGCAAGGAGCGTCCCTGCGTAGACAGCGGGGCCGGTCAGTTTGTCCTCGAACGGGAAGATCCGGTCATTGAGCCAGCTCTGCAGCGGCAGGTTCTCACCGTAGCCGCGCAGGAGCGTCATAGGCGAATGCGCGTGGGCATTGTAAAACCCGCTCATCAGGAGCTTCCCCTTCCCGTCGATGACGCGTTCCGCGTCGACGGATGCCCGGGAGGCGGGATCCTTCTCGCCGCCTGCCGCGGCCAGCGGGTCGGTCTCCCCAATATAGACGATGCGGTCGTCTTTCGTGCCGACGTACATGTGCTCGCGGACGGCGAGCTTCTCATCGAGAATGGTGATGTCTTTAAAAAGCATAGGGCTGCGCTTCCTTTCAGTTGCTCTGTGTTGCTTTCTGATACATGAGTTCGACCAGTTCGACGACTTCGTCCAGCATCTCCCTGCCCTTCGTCAGATACATGACGAGCGGGGCGACGCCGTTCTTGCCGCCGTAATCGAGTACCAGTTTGCCTTTGACGGCACGGACACGGCGGATATCCATCTGCTCCGCCATCGATTTGATGTAGGCCACGCGGAGGAGGTTCCAGGTCTGTTTCGGGATGTCCCCGAAGCGGTCGAGCAGTTCCTCCCGCATGTCGTTGAAATCCTCCTTGTCCGAGATCGCCGCGATCTTCTTGTAGATCGTAAGTTTGGTCACCTCGTCGGAGATATAGCTCTCGGGGATGAACGCCGAGATATTGATCTCGACCGTCGTATCCTCGCGCCGCGAGGGCACCACTTCGCCCTTCAGCGCCTTGACAGCATCATCCACCAGTTTGCAGTACAGCTCGTAACCGATATTGACCATATGGCCGTGCTGTTCGGTGCCCAGCAGGTTGCCGGCGCCGCGGATCTCGAGATCGCGCATGGAGATCTTGAAACCCGCGCCGAATTCGGTGAAGGTCTTGATCGCCCGGAGGCGCCGCTCCGCGATATCCGAAAGCACCTGGTTCTTCTTATGGAGCAGATACGCGTACGCCAGGCGGTTGGCGCGCCCGACGCGCCCGCGCAGCTGATACAGCTGGGACAGGCCGTACTTGTCCGCGTCGATGATGATGATCGTATTGACGTTCGGGATATCGATGCCGGACTCGACGATGGTGGTCGCGACGAGCACGTCGAGATCGCCGTTGATGAAGTCCATCATGACATCCTCGAGCGCCGTCTCGTTCATCTGTCCGTGCCCCACACCGATCCGAAGATCCGGCACGAGGTCGTCGATCCGGTCGGCGAGCTGGTAGATGCTGCTGACACGGTTGTGGATGACATATACCTGTCCGCCGCGTTCGATCTCCTTCTCGATCGCTTCCTTAATAATATAATCCTCATCTTCCATGACGAACGTCTGCACCGGGTAGCGCTCTTCCGGCGGTTCCTCGATGACGCTCATATCACGGATGCCGAGCAGCGACATGTGGAGCGTCCGCGGGATCGGTGTCGCGGACAGCGTCAGCACGTCGACGTTGCTCTTGAGTTTTTTGATCTTTTCTTTGTGCTGCACGCCGAACCGCTGTTCCTCATCGATGACGAGCAGACCGAGATCCTTGAACCGCACATCCTCCGACAGCAGCCGGTGGGTGCCGATGATCACGTCGACCTGGCCGTTGCGCAGGCTTTTCAGCGTCTGCTGCTGCTCGCTCTCGGAGCGGAACCGGCTGATCATGTCGACCGTGAACGGGAACTTCTCAAATCTTTCTTTCAGCGTGTAGTAATGCTGGCTGGCGAGGATCGTGGTCGGCACCAGGACGCACACCTGCTTGCCTTCCGCCGCCGCCTTGAACATCGCCCTTGCCGCGACCTCCGTCTTGCCGTAGCCGACGTCGCCGCACAGCAGGCGGTCCATGGCCTTGTCGGACTCCATGTCGCGCTTGATCTCTTCGACGCAGCGGAGCTGATCGGCCGTCTCGGTGTACGGGAAACTCTCCTCGAACTCCTTCTGCCAGACCGTATCCGGTCCGAACTTATATCCTTTGTTCTTCTCGCGCTCCGCCTGGATCTCCAGCAGTTCTTTGGCCATCTTCGCGATGGACGCCTTGGCTTTGGCCTTGGTCTTACGCCAGTCCTTGCTGTTGAGCTTGCTGATCTTCGTCGTGTCGACATCGCCGCCGATGTACTTCTGCACGAGGTCCATCTGGTCGGTCGGCACATACAGCACGTCGTTGCCGGCGTACTTGATCTTGAGGTAGTCTTTCTTCTCCCCCTTGACCGTCAGCTGTTCGAGACCGACGAACTTGCCAATGCCCTGTGTCTCGTGAACGACATAGTCGCCCGCTTCGATCTCGGAAAAGCTCGTGATCGGACGGCGGTTCTCATCCTTGACCTTCTTTTTGCGGCGCGTGGATTTTTTGTACGTGCCGAAGATGTCCCCGTCAGTGATGTAGATGATCCGCTCTTCCGGGAACTCCATGCCGGCAGTCAGGTTGCCCTGCGCCACCTTGACGAGCCCGGTCAGATCCTCGCGGTCGATGAATTCTTTCAGATTGTTATAGCGGTCTTCTGTCGCGCAGACGAGCGTGATGTCGTACTTCCTGAGCAGGAACCGTCTGAGATCCTTCTCCAGGATATCCATCTTGCCGTTGTACGACAGCGTCTGCCGGCTGATGATGCTGCGGATCGCCTCGTAGGCGTCCACACCTTTGACCGCCCGGGAGAACGGCGTGCACAGATAGACGCGCGGCCGCTTGTACAGCGCGAACAGATCGCGCCGTCCGGGGAACAGCGACAGGTCCTTCTTGATGATGAGTCCGCGCTCGACGAACACGTCCATATCCGCCTTGAGGTCGAGCGAACGCTCCTCCACCATATCGAAAATGCGGTTGGGATCGTCGAAGACGATCATCGCCTGCTCCGGGAAGTATCCCGCCATGTTGGAGGCATCCTCATAGAAATAATCCATGTAGGTCTCGAGCTGCTGCCGGTTGGTGCCGGTTTCGATGCTTTCGAGCAGTTCATCCCGCCGCTCCGGCAATGCCTTGTACGCGCGCTCGATCTTTTTCCGGGCATTCTCCATGACCTCCGGTTCACGAACGATCAGCCCTGCCGGATAGAGTGACAGCACATCGACCTTGCCGATGGAGCGCTGGCTGACCGGGTCGAATGCCTTCATGGATTCGACTTCGTTGTCGAACAGATCGATACGCACCGGCAGATCATCATACGGCGTAAAGATATCGAGGATATCCCCGCGCATCGAGAACTGCCCCTTGCCGTAGACCAGCGGTACGCGCTCATACCCCATGTCGGTCAGGTCCTGCAGGAGCGTCTTGAGCCGGAGTTCATCGCCGACGGCGATCTTTCTGCGCTTGCACAGGAATCGCTCTTTCGGCGGCAGCTTCTTGATCACCGTGCCGACCGGGGCAACGAGGATGCAGTTCTCCCCCTCGATCACCGCACGGAGCGCTTCCAGGAACCCGAACAGCGTATCCCGGTTCTTCGCCTCGTACCCGCGAAATGCATTGTCGTCCTCAGGGACGAGATAGATCCGCTTTTTCGCAAAAAATGAAATATCGGAGGCGAGCCGCCTCGCCCCAATGTAAGTCGGCGTCACAATGAGTGACGGCCCCTTTTCTTCCGCGATCAAATTGGCAACTACGGGCGCCACACGGCTGTCCGAGATGCCGGTTATGTTGATAACTCCCATTTACTTTCCGCTGCCGTTATACTTGTTCATCGCTGTTGTAACGTCCTCCCGGATGATGCACAGCACGGCCTCGACCGCGCGGTCGACAGCATCCTCGAGCGGTTTCACTTCTTCTTTCGTGAAGCCCCCCGTTACATAGTCCTTGATGTCTGTATTGCCCCGGTCACCGATCCCGATCCGGATCCGCGGAAAATCATCGAATCCGAGCTGATAGATGACCGACTGCATCCCTTTGTGGGTGCCGGCGCTCCCCTGCGGACGGATGCGGATCCGCCCGACGTCGAGGTCCAGATCGTCGTAGATCACGATCAGATGGTCCGGCTCGATCTTATAAAACTCAACCACCTCACGCAGGGACTCCCCGCTGAGGTTCATATAGGTCTGCGGCTTGACGAGGATCACCTTCTCAGCCGGCACGCCAAGTCTCGCCTCTCCTACAAGAGCCTTGAATTTGACGCGTTTCACGTCGACGCCCAGCTTTTCAGCCAGGCGGTCGACAGTGATAAAACCAAGATTGTGCCGGGTGTTCGCATAGCGCTTACCCGGATTGCCAAGTCCGCAGACAACGTACATAGATGCTCCTTATACTCCCTGCGGTCTAGTCGAACAGTTTGCTGACGGACTCGTTCGTATGGATCCGGCTGATCGCCTCCGCAAAGAGCGGTGCCACCGACAGATGCCTCATCTTCGCGATCTTCTTGTCCTCGGCGATCGGCACCGTGTTCAGCAGGACGACTTCTTCGAACGGAGATTCCTCGAGCCGCTGTACTGCCGGACCGGACAGGATCGCATGCGTCGCGCCGCAGCTGACGCTCTTCGCGCCGAGTTCCATGATCGCCTTGCCGGCATTGCAGATAGTGCCCGCCGTGTCGATCATATCGTCGACGATGATGCAGTTCTTCCCTTTGACATCACCGATGATGTTCATGATCTCGCTCTTATTGGGCTCCGGACGGCGCTTGTCGACGATCGCGATCGGCGCATTGAGCGGCTCAGCCATGGCGCGGGCGCGCGTCACGCTGCCGTGGTCCGGAGAAACGACGACCAGGTCCTCGATCTCTTTCTTCTGCCAGTAATCGATCAGGATCGGCATACCAAGCAGATGGTCGACCGGGATATCGAAGTATCCCTGGATCTGCGCCGCGTGCAGGTCCATCGTCACGACACGGTCGGCGCCGGCCGCCTCGAGCAGATCCGCTACGAGCTTGGATGTGATCGGATCTCTTGCCTTGGCTTTGCGGTCCTGTCTCGCGTAGCCGTAATACGGAATGACGACGTTGATCCTGCCGGCAGATGCCCTCTTCATGCTGTCGATCATGATGAGGATCTCCATCAGATTGTCATTGACAGGGTTGCAGGTGGACTGGATGATAAAGCAATCGCAGCCGCGGACGCTTTCATTCATGTTGATCGCGATCTCTCCGTCACTGAACCGCTTGACCTCGCACTTTCCCAGGGACTTCCCGAGTTTGGCGGAGATCTCTTCGGCCAGTTCTCTGTGCGCATTACCGGTAAAGATCTTGTAGTCCTGATAGATGGTATTCCTCATAATGCCCTCCGTTGCATCTGGTTGGTTGCTGATAGTTTATCCTCAAGGCACCATCGGTGCCGAAAGATGCGGTATTTATTTCTTTTTGTCGAGCAGCCCTGTGCGTTCCACCCAGCCGGGGATGGTCTTGTTCTGCGGTCTCCCGACGTACAGCACGCCGTCCGGCACATCCTTGGTGACCGTCGTTGCCGCGCCGATGTACGCCTTCTCGCCCACCGTGACCGGAGAAACGATGTTGACATTACAGCCGATGAACGCCCCGTCTTTGATGACCGAGCGGTACTTGTGCTTGCCGTCGTAGTTGACGAAGACGACACCGCAGCCGAGGTTGATCTCTTTGCCAAGGTCGCTGTCACCGATATACGTAAGATGCGCCGCCTTTGTGCCGTCCCCCAGCGACGAGTTCTTGATCTCCACGAAATCGCCGACCCTGCAGTTCTTCCCGACCGTCGTACCCGGCCGCAGATACGCGAACGGACCGACCTTGGTCCCGTCGCCGATCTGCGCCTCCAGAATGACCGAGCTCTCGATATTGACACCGTCGCCGATGACGGCATCCTTCAGTTTGGAATTCTGTCCGATGAAACAGTCTTTGCCGATCTGCGTCTTTCCTTCGATCGTGACGCAGGGGCCGATGACAGTCCCCGCACCGACAGTCGCTTCTTCATCGATATACGCCTGCCGGATGTCGACGAACTCGACGCCGTCTGCCGCCAGTGCGAGATTGCGGGCAAACCGCGCCGCTTCTTTTTCTTCGTAAGCCGTGCGCGCCGCTTCAAGCGCTTCCTTTGTTGCCATCGTTGCTTCCTTTCTGCCGGGTACAGCGCCTGTTAGCGGATCCGCTGCCCTCTCGTAACGCCGTCCTTCTCGAGGATCATCTCGCCCACCTTGTAGACATCGCCAGCGCCCATGGTCAGTACCAGGTCGTCAGGACCGGCATTATTGTAAACAAAGTTCGCGATCTCCTCGAGACTCTCGAAGAAGTAGACATCCTTTTCCGGATACCGCCGGCGCATCTCCTGCGCCAGTTCGCGCGAACTGATCTTATGGATGTTCTTTTCTCTGGCTGCGTAGATCTCTGCGAAGACGATCTTGTCCGCCGCGAGGAACGCCTCCGGGAACTCATCGAACAGCGCGATCGTACGCGTATAGGTATGCGGCTGGAAGACACACCAGATCCGGTCGTGTTCCATATGTGTCGCCGCGTTGAGCGTCGCCTTGATCTCGGTCGGATGATGCGCGTAATCGTCGACGATGCGCATGCCGTTCCTGGTCTCGCCCATGATATCGAACCGCCGCTGGGTCCCTGTGAACTTCTCCAGTGTGGAGATGATGACATCGCGGTCGACGCCCAGCGTATCGCAGACCGCAAAGGTCACGAGCGCGTTGAGCAGGTTGTGCTCCCCCGGAACCGACAGCTGGATCTTACCGACCTGTTCCGCACGTCCGCCGCGGGTGACGCGGTGCCAGACCGTGAAGCAGGGGTTGCCGTCCTCATTGAACTCCAGATCGTCCGCCGAGTAATCGCACCCTTCGCTCATCCCGAAGGTGATGACATTGTCCCGCCCTTTGATGACCCGTTTGACGAACGGGTTTGCATCATACGCAAACAGGAGTCCGTCCTCCGGCAGGAGCGATACGAACTTCTCGAATGAGCGCACGATGTGCTCGATGTCTTTAAAGTAATCCAGATGATCGGAGTCGATATTGAGGATGACTTCGATGTTGGGATGCAGTTCGAGGAAACTGTCGCGGTACTCGCAGGCTTCCGCGACGAAGTAGTCGCTGCCGCCGACCGCCACGTTACCGCCGAGCTCCTCCAGGTTGCCGCCGACAGCGATCGTCGGATCGAGCCCCGCGTGCTTCATGACCAGTGAGATCATCGCGGTCGTCGTGGTCTTGCCGTGTGTGCCGGAAATGGCGATGCTGGTGTGGCTCTCACGCATCAGCAGCCCCAACATCTTCCCGCGGGTGATGCAGGGAATGCCGAGCTCTCTGGCGCGTACGAGTTCCGGGTTGTCATCCGCAGCCGCCACAGTGTAGACGACCAGATCCGCCCCTTCCACGTTTTTTGCGCGATGGCCGAGGTAGACCGTGATGCCGTCGTCCATGAGCTTCTCGACTTTGGCGCTCTGATTCATATCGGAGCCGGTCACTTCATAGCCGCGCGCCAGTAAAATATCTGCAATGGCGGAAAGGCCGATGCCCCCGATCCCAATGCAGTGCACTTTCTTAACTTTTGTGAAATCGATCATATAGTTACCCTCCAACGAGTTTACGCAGTAAGTATATCACAATTCACAGACACTAAGACATAAGAATTGCATAAAACCCGGGTCAAATCTTGCCGCTTTCACCGCACCTGCCGCCGGCGGCCCGGAACGCGCATACGGACCCGGTGTGCGGGGATGCTTATCATGCCGTTTCAATATACTTTTTGCCCGACAGTCGTTGTTTGTTTGTGTTTAAAAACGTCAAATGTGTTAGCCGACTATTGATTAACAACTATAATTAATGTAAAATACAGAAAAATGCATAAACAAACAACAGCAGGCAGAATACAGAATCGCATACGAAATGTGGGTAATCCGAAAGGACACGAAGGTACAGGTATGGAAATCACAGATGTAAGAATCAGAAAGATCAGCGAAGAAGGAAAAATGAAGGCCGTCGTCTCGATCACGTTCGATGACGAGTTCGTCGTCCACGACATCAAGATCATCGACGGGCAGAACGGTTTGTTCGTGGCGATGCCGAGCCGGAAAATGGGCGAAGGCGATTTCCGCGACATTGCGCACCCGCTGGTGTCCGAGATGCGCGAACGCATCAAGACCGCGATCTTCGCCGAATATGAAAAGATCCTCGCCGAATCCGGAGAGGAAGAAGCGTAGCAAGGCCGCTGCGCAGCTCTGATGACACAAAAACGGACGTCTGCGGACGTCCGTTTTGATATTCTTTTTCCGGATGAAACAGGCCGCCCCCTGCCCCTTAGGATCAGTAGACGACAACCGGGAAGCCCGCCGTCACGTTTTCAAACAACGTCTTCGCGGCTGCCGGCGGCATGTTCACACAGCCGTGTGATCCGCCCGTCTTGTAGATATCCCCGCCGAACGCGGACCGCCACGGCGCATCGTGCAGACCGACGTCGCCGTAGAACGGCATCCAGTAGTCGACCTTGCTCTCGTACTTCGTCTTGCCGTCGTCCTCGAGTCCCTTCAGAGTCGCCTCGCGGTCCTTATAGGCGATCCGGAAGACACCGGTCGGCGTCCCGTGCTTCTTGCTCGTATTGCCGGTGACGACAGGCGTTTCCAGCGTCTTGGTACCGTTGACGAACAGATACACCTTCTGCCCGGTCAAGTCGACCTCGACGTAAGAATTGCCAATATCGCCGTTCACACCCGCACCCGCGCCGTACGGGATGCTCTGATAGCACGGTTGACGGGTCACGTCCTTGTTCGCTTCCAGGTCCTCGATCAGCTGCGCAGCCTCGGCGTTCTCGTCGATGACGAAGCCGTAGTTGCCGCCGGATACTTTGATCTCCTTCCCCGTCGCCGTCTTGAATGTGCGTGTCGCGCCGAGCGAGGAATGGTTGTTCGTCAGATCGATGGCATACTGGCGGACATAGTCATGATCGATCGCCACCGTGCCGTCTTCCTGCCGGATCTTCATCTTCATGAGCGTCTCGACCGGGATCACGAGGTCGCCGTCATATACGGTCAGCGTGATCTTCTGAGACAGATTGGTCTGGCAGTACTTCTGATAATCCAGCAGTTCCGGACTCTCTGATGTGACGTCCGGCAGTTTATAGTAATCCGACGCGACGAACGTCAGCACGCTGTCCCCCGCTGCTGCAGCGGCAACAGCTGTATCGACGAACCGTGCCGGATCGATATTGTCGCCCTGAAACTCAGGAACGATCGGGAAACCCTCCGCCGATGTATCGACATAGGCGTCCTTGGTCGGGTTTTCGTAATCGCGGTACAGGAAATCCTGCGACATCAGGTATTCCTTCGTCTCGTCCGACACCTCCGCGACCTTCATATCCACCACCTTGGCGACCCCCGCGTTGCCTGGCATAAAGCTCGGCAGCGGCAGCCGCAGGATGTTCCCGTGGAGAAGTTTGTTGACCTGCGGTTCGATGTCGTAAGTGATATCGAACCCTGTGATCTGTCCGATCTCCTCTCCGTCCTCTCTGACCGAAATGACCGCATTGTTGCGCGCGTCGGTCAGGGCGGCGATCGTTTCCTCGGCGGACATGCCGGAGCAGTCCGTGCCGTTGATGATCGTCGCGTTCGGGAACGCCTTGGCATTCTTCTCGTAATCGCTGACGAACACAAAAAGACCCGCTGCCAGAAGCAGTGCGCTGATCACGATGGTTATCATCATGGCACCTTTCTTCATTTTCGTGCGGCTCCTTTCTGTCTTCCCCGGTAATGTCAAAAACATACTATAATAGTGTATCTTACATGATTTGCCCGCAGGATTCAAGGCGGAGGACCCGATTTGCAAAAACGCATCTGCAGCAATCCGGCGGATCTGGCCGCCGGAATTGTTTTTCTTTTTTAGTCATCTTTTTTCTTGACAGTCCATAGGTCGGATGGTAATATAATGCTTGCGACATTTCCCGTCGCAGTGTGAAAGATGTGGCGGCGTAGCTTAGCTGGCTAGAGCGTCCGGTTCATACCCGGAAGGTCACTGGTTCGACTCCAGTCGCCGCTACCACTCTTATTTCACAAGTGGTGCGTCAGGGCGTTTAGCTCAGCTGGGAGAGCACTTGCCTTACAAGCAAGGGGTCACAGGTTCGAGCCCTGTAACGCCCACCAGAAATCATGTGGTCCGGTAGTTCAGTTGGTTAGAATGCCAGCCTGTCACGCTGGAGGTCACGGGTTCGAGCCCCGTTCGGATCGCCACGTGGTGGGTATAGTCAAGTGGTTAAGACGTCGGATTGTGGCTCCGATATGCGTGGGTTCGAATCCCACTACCCACCCCAACTTTTACAAAACTGCTCACTGAGCACCATATACCTTGGTCCCGTAGCCAAGTGGTAAGGCAGAGGTCTGCAAAACCTTTATGCGCCGGTTCAAATCCGGCCGGGACCTCCAGACGATGGGGTATCGCCAAGCGGTAAGGCAACGGATTCTGATTCCGTCATGCGCAGGTTCGAATCCTGCTACCCTAGCCAAAGAAAAAGCACACCGCAAGGTGTGTTTTTTCGTACCATCAAGCGGGCTGAGAACCGCAGGTCCGGCAGTAACTGTTCCCGCGCATACGGCCGTCATGAAAGCCGCCCTTTCTTTTAGAGGTGCTGTCCGTGAAAGATACCGGTTTTTGTTGGAAAACGATCTCACAAAGAGTATCATACAATCAGAAACTGTTGAGCCTAAACCACGAAAAGCAAGGCATAAAGGAACAGGAAAATGAACAAAAAGCAGTTTTATGTGATACTGGCTGTCGTCCTTTTGATCGCCGCGGCGGCCGGTGTTTTTATCACAAAAGACAGAGCGGGCACGGGCGGCGGTGGTGCGGCAGTTCGTTTGGAAAGAAACGACTGGAATGAAGATGTGAAGAATGCGCTGAATGACCTGCTCGACTTGTACGGTGCGGAAGGCAGAACACCTGCCGAAATGCCGTATGCCGTATTTGACTTCGACAACACATGCTCCATATTCGATATAGAAGAGCAGACGGTGGTCTACCAGCTCCAGACAATGGCGTTCGAGATAGCACCCGACCGGATGAAAGAGATCATGCTCACCGGGATACCGGATAGCGGGGCGGATCGTTCTTCATATGGATATTTCAAGGGGTCTTTCAGCGATCTTGCAGATGACATCGCCGCGGATTACAAGACGCTCTGGGACCGGTACGGTCCGTTCACCAGCAAAGGCGTCTCCGCCGAAACGGCGGCAGCGATGGCGAAGGACCCATGCTGGCAGGACTTTGCGCCGCGGGTATTCATGATGTATGAATCAACCGGCGGGATCTGCTCGCACGATGTGTCCTACCCGTGGATGACCTATCTTTTTACGGGGATGACAGAAGAAGAAGTGTATGCTCTGACAACACGCGCGCTTGAAGAATACAGCGGCAAAGAGACTTCAGAGGTCACCTGGGAAACGCCGGAAGGTTTCGCATCAAAGACCGGCCCTGTCTCCTACACGTGGACGAGCGGTGTCTCTGTTTCCAAGAATATCAATGAACTCTGGGAAGCCCTCGACAAAAACGGCATCGACGTGTGGGTCTGCTCGGCATCGGTAACAGGCGTTATCAAGGCCGCGATCGACTATTTTGGGCTTCACGAGTACTGCACGGGCATGCTCGGTATGACGGACAAGACGGATGACAACGGCCGCTTCATAAATGAGTACGATTACGAAACCGGCTGCGGGTACTATGCTGCAGAGAAAGGCTGGAAGCGCATGAGTACGCCGATCAGGGTGCAGACGCAGGGAGAAGGCAAGGTGCTGGCCATAGAAAACGCGATCGCGCCGGAATATGACGGGCGCGGACCGATTGCCGGATTTATGGATTCTTCCGGGGACTTCAACTTCTGCACAGAGTTTGACACTCTCAAACTGGTCGTTTGTTTTAACCGTGCGACGCGTGGCGTGACCGAAGGCGGCGGCCTGGTCGCCGAGACGGCGATCTACCAGAAAGAAACGCTCGGCTATGACCTTGAGAAAGCCGGCAAAGCCGGAGACACCCTGTATGTGCTGCAGGGACGCGATGAAAACGGAAAAAGAGCGCTCCGGAACAGCAGCAGCACACTCAGATACGGACAAACGGAAGAGACCCTTTTCAAGGGGGAAGAGAACTATGCGCAGCTTGACCTGTTTGAAGAAGAGACCCTCAGTACAGGAGAGGTATTTGACACCTGGTCTTTGGAGCAGGATGCCGAAAGCAGTGATCTCGGATTTGAAACTGGTTTTCTGACCGTGTATGATGGCTATCACTCGCATACAGTCTGGGAATCCGTCAACACCTTGATCCGGCAATTCACTTATCTGACGCGGATGCGTTCCCTTCAGGCAGCTCCGTAACAGGCGGCTGTCAGCATATAGAATAACAATACCGAAAAGCACGATGCTTTCCGTGAGTGCTGTAAAACAAAAGAAAGTGCTCTCATTTGAACCTGCCGGACAACAGAACGGCTTTACGGCTTGAGGAACAGACATGGAAAACAATACGAAAAAGAAGCTTCATCTGCCCATCACCCCCAGACAGTTCCTGCTGATCTTCGCGGCGGACATCCTGTACGCGGTCGCGCTGAATATGTTCTACGTGGACAATAAGATCGCCGCGGGCGGCCTGGCGGGCATCGCCACGGTCATCAATTCATTCATCCCGATCCCGATCGGTGCAGCTGTGCTGGTGATGTCGGTCCCGATCGTCCTTGTCTCCTTCAAAGTCAAGGGCATTCCGTATACCCTGATGGCGCTGTTCACCACGGCGCTGTACTCGGTCTGCATCGACCTTCTGGCTTTCCTGCCCTGCGCTTCCTATGACAAACTCGTCGCTGTCATCTGCGGCGGCATCCTCTACGGGTTTGCCGCTTCCCTGGCGATCAAGGCAAGGCTCTCCTCAGGCGGCACGGATCTTCTGGCCAAGTTGCTGATCACCAAGTTCAAGCACCTCAGTCTGGGGACCTTGTATATGCTCATCGACGGCGTCATCGTCGTCTGCGCCGGCATTGCATTCCGCGACATCTCGGCCATGATCTACGCCATTCTGGCGATCGCGACCTGCTCCGTCATCACAGACCTGATGAACAAAGGCTTTAACAAGGCGCAGATGTTCCTGATCTTCGCGAGTAAAAATCAGGAGGCGATCTCCAACGCGATCCTGCAGGATCTGCACCACGGCGTCACCGCCCTGCGCGGCACCGGCAAATACTCGAACAACGACCGCGACATCCTGCTCGCCGTCGTCACCCCGGCACAGAGCCCCCGTCTCAAGGAGATCGTCGCCGAACAGGATCCGGACGCGTTCGTGATCCTTGTTTCCGCCAATGAGATCATCGGGGAGGGTTTCGAGAACACCCGGCTGACGGAGACAGTAAAAGATCAGAAGCGCAAAGAATCGCTCAGGAACAAGGCGGAATAGCGATTCGTCTTTACATAATCCGGGCAATATGACGCCCGTCTTCACAAAATCTTCACATTTCTATTACTTACTATATACATAGTCTGCTTATACTGACCGTGTTAGTATGCAGCACTATGTTTATGTACAGGTAAGTATATGGATCTCAGAAGATACAAAAACGTTGCGCGCAAGATGGGCCGGAGCCTCGCAGACAACACCGCAAAATTCACAGAAAAGGCTTTCGGAGGCGCCGAAAAAGCCGTCACACAGATCAGACGGTGGAAGTGTCGCGTATCGACAAGATCCAGCTACGTCAGCAACGCTGCTAAAAGCGATGTGAACAATGGCGGCAAAGCAGGCGCTGTCCATGCCTTCCTGACAAAACCGAGAAACCGCAGACTGCTCATCGCGGACTGCGTCCTCGTGCTCATTCTCGTCGTCAGTCTCATGCCGCACGGTTCCACCGAAGCGGCAGCCGCAGACCTCTCCGCGCAGCGCGAGACAGCCAAAGCTGTGCAGGAAGAGAAAACAGCCCCGGAGGATACGTTCGAACTGACTGCTGCAGCCAATGATTTCGGTGCTGTCGAACTCACCTGGGAAGAAGTCCCCGACGCGCCCGGATACATTGTTTACCGCTATAACGAAGACGATCAGAAATACGAGCCGATCACAGCCATCACAGATAAATCCGTGACAACCTACACCGATACGGAAGCACCGGAAGGAAGTGCCGCCTCTTATCAGGTCACTCCCCTCCTCGCATTCAACCAGCCGGCGAACTCCAACATCGTCGATGTCGATGTGACCCAGGCCAAGCCCGAGATCTCTCTGGAAGTGGACGGCACGGATGTCAGCCTTTCCTGGACAGCAGTGGATGGTGCAGACCAGTACACCCTGCTCCGCGCGATCGAAGAAGACGGTGAATACGCCGAAGTCGCCTATGTCTATGATCCGGAATTCCTGGACGAAGACATGACGTCCGGCAGAACATACTACTACAAAGTCTTCGCTGAGAAAGACGGCAAAGTCACCGAGACCAGCGATGTCGTGAGCAGCGGTGAGATCCCCGAAGCAGGACCCGAAACCTATGATGGCGGCGGTCTGCTTTGGCCGGTTCCTTCCGGCGGATATATCAGCAGCGGATTCGGCAGCCGGTATTCCCCGACCTGGGGCGCCAGCAGCGACCATCAGGGCATTGACATTTCCTGCGGCTACGGCTGCGACATCGTGGCAGCAGCAGGCGGCGTCGTCACCGAAGTCTCCTACTCCGGCGCCCGCGGCAACTACGTCGTGATCAGCCACGGGGACACCGTGAGCACGCTGTACCAGCATCTGTCCGCCACAAACTGCTCCGTCGGTCAGAATGTCAGCGCGGGCGATACGATCGGCTACGCCGGTTCTACCGGCATTTCCACCGGCACACACCTGCACTTCGAGGTACACGTCTACGGCACACCGGTCGACCCGATGGGTTATCTCTAAAAACAACCTGTGCGCTGAACGAAAACCGATATGACAAACCCCGCTTCGTGAGGAAGCGGGGTTTTTTATGCTTTTTATTCCGGCGGCCTTGCGGATGCCTGTGCCTGCGGCTTTGCGGTTTCTCAGTCCGCGTTTTTGTGCAGCTCGCTCTCCTGTTTTTTGTGCGCTGTCTGTACTTTATGGTGCGCGACGATCTCATCGATCACCGCCTGCACAGTCTTTTCGAGCGTCTTACCGGGCCTGTAGTCCGCCTTGACCGCGAAGTCCACGCGCCCCTCGTCGATCAGTTTGAGCGCTTCCTTGCGGTCGTCCTGGTAGACCACCAGGGAATGACCGCCGTTGACCTTGGTCAGCTTCATGCACGGCACATCCGTATCTCCGTCACCGAAGTAGATCATGTTGCAGAACGGCACGCGCCGCTTGTCTTCCGGGGTATACTCGTTGAGACTCTTCTGGTCCGTGACGTCAAAGACGCCTTTGTTGATGCGGTACAGGAACTGCGTCTTGCTGGTGTAGTTGACCGTGAGCGCCGGCCACTTCGCCAGTTTATCTTCGCCGTACAGAAACTCCGCCGCGTAGATCATCTTGAACTTGTCCGCGATCTGCGTCCCGTCGATGATCTCCTTGAGCCCCGACGAGATGATGTAGTGCTCGCAGACAGCGCCGCGCTCCTCACAGTACGCATTGATGCGGTCAAACCAGGAGGTCACGCCCGGGAAGAGCTTGACGGTCTTGCCGAGCGATTCGAAGGTCTCCCGCTTCAGGACCAGATTGGACTTGCCCTTCTCGAGCATCAGGTACATGTACGCCAGGATGCTGTCCATGCTGTGCGCCTTCGCGAGCCGGGTGCACTCCGCCCAGAACTCCTCCGCCGTCATGTCCAGCCCGTCCATAAAGCCGTACTCTTGCATGTTGCGCGGGGACAGCGTTTTATCAAAATCATACATCAGTGCGATGATCGGTTTTGCCATGGTGGTTTCCTCCTGTTCTGATTGTACTCTGCCGCATCAAAAAACGCAAAAGGCCGCCGACAGAGCAGCCTTTTTCGCGGATATGCAATGTGTGTTACGGGAGGCTCCGGCTTTCGGAGAATCGCTCTTCCGCCCGCCCCGCTTATCCTTCGAACAGCGGTGTGGACAGATATCTGTCACCGGTATCCGGCAGCAGGACGACAATGGTCTTGCCTTCGTTCTCCGGCTGCTTCGCCAGCTCGATGCCGGCATGCAGCGCCGCGCCGGCGGAAATGCCCACCAGGATGCCTTCCTTCGCGCCGAGGAGTCTGCCCGCGGCGAACGCGTCGTCGCTGGTGATCGGCATGATCTCGTCGTAGACCGCTGTGTCGAGCACGTCGGGCACAAAGCCCGCGCCGATGCCCTGGATCTTATGCGGACCGGCCTGCCCGCCGGACAGCACCGGGCTGTCGGAGGGTTCGACCGCAACGACTTTCACAGACGGCTTCTGCTCTCTCAGATAGGCGCCGGTGCCGGTGATCGTGCCGCCGGTGCCCACGCCCGCGATGAAGATATCGACCGCGCCTTCTGTGTCCTCCCAGATCTCGGGTCCGGTGGTCAGTTTGTGCGCCTTCGGGTTGGACGGGTTGACGAACTGGCCGGGGATGAAACTGTCCGGGATCGCTTTCTGCAGTTCCTCCGCCTTCTCGATCGCGCCTTTCATGCCCTTTGCGCCTTCGGTCAGGACAAGCTCCGCGCCGTACGCCTTCATGAGCTTTCTGCGCTCGATGCTCATCGTCTCCGGCATGGTGATGATGATCCGGTAGCCTCTTGCCGCCGCGATGGCCGCCAGACCGATACCTGTATTGCCGCTGGTCGGCTCGATGATCGTGCTGCCCTCTTTCAGAAGGCCGGCCTCTTCGGCGTCTTCGATCATCTGTTTTGCGATGCGGTCCTTCACGCTGCCTGCCGGGTTGAAATACTCCAGCTTGGCGAGCAATGTCGCTTTGAGGCCTTCCGCCTCTTCGATGTGCGTCAGTTCGAGAATCGGGGTCTTCCCGACGAGTTCCGTAAGAGATTTATAAATAGCCATTGTTGTACTCCTTTATCATTCAGAACGATGTGATTTTTCTCTTGGCGGGCACCTTTTCTATGCAGGCGTCCCGCATCCGGTACCGCACGGTCTATGCGTGCGGGCTGCTACATCGTCTTGCCGGCCATGCGGCTTCGCGCTTGCTGTTCATAAAGGATTTCCTTTCCTATTCACATTCTATATCATTCCATGGAATTATTAAACCTATATCTTTAGTAGGTTTAATGGGATTATAGCGCCGGGCCGGTCGGATGTCAACCGTTTCAGACAAAAATCCTTTAAATCCTACTAAAGATGTGGTATATTTTCTTTGCCGTCAGGATACAGAATCGCCGTTCGGCATCCGGCACAGCGATTCCCGCAGCTTTGGAGGAACAGGATTATGAAAGTATCTACAAAAGGAAGATATGCCCTGCGCATCATGGTCGAGATCGCCACGTATGATCCGGCGGACTACGTACCGCTCCGCGCGCTTGCGGAAAGCCAGGACATCTCGGAAAAATACCTCGAAGCCATCATCGCGCCGATGGTGCGCGCCGGCCTTCTCGCCGGACAGCGCGGCAAAGGCGGCGGCTACAAACTCGCGCGGACCCCGGAGGAATATACAGCCGCTGAGATCCTGCGCGCCGCGGAAGGCTCCCTCGCCCCTGTTTCCTGCCTGGAAGGCGTCACCAACGTCTGCCCGCGCGCCGGTCAGTGCGCCACACTCGATCTGTGGACCGGGCTCGACAAGGTCATCAACGATTATCTGGAAAGCGTCACACTGGAGGATCTCGTCAAGAAAGAAACCGCCCGGGCGGGCGGCGATTACATCATCTGAAGCCATTCAGAATGTGCTGCGCACATAACATGAAGCGGTGATATGATTCGCCAACGTAATACCGATCCCCTTTTCTGTGGACCTCCATGGAAAAGGGGATTTTTCAGTCCCGGGCATTGCAACTGACCGCCTGGAACGCCGGCACGCAGACATGCACGCTTCGCCACATTTCACACTTTTTCGGCAGTATGTGGAGACAATTGCAACGCTTTTTCGATACTGCTCGGCGATTCCGGACGGAAATCCTCTGTGACCTTTGAAAAGCGTTGAAAAAATCTCCACATTTCGCACTTTTTCAGCCAAATGTGGAGAGATGCCGCGGCTAATATAATTAATTGCATTTTCCATGAAATCGTTTTCTTCTCTGTCTTCTTTTCAAGAGAAGATCATCCGGGAAACGCGGATATCCGGCTATGGGAACCCGCCTCCTTTTTGTGCGGTCTTTTGTGCCATCCTATGTGCAGTCTCTTCTCAAGTCGCCTTTCCCACAACTGCGGGATGAAGATGCTCAGCAGGATCAGCACCGCCCCGGCAAATCCGCCGAAACCGAGGTGTTCATGCAGGAACAGCATGTCAAGCAACGCGCTCAGTCCTGCCGCCGAACGATTCGTCGCGTATGTCCTTGAACGGATCGACGACTGCCCGCTCCGCTGAAAAAGAATACGGCCGCAGTAAAAGGCGGTCCCTTGCCTGTAGATAAGCCAGCGGCTTGTATGGTATAATGCAGCCATGAAAAAGAGCAGCGGACCGCAAAAGCAAAAGAGCAGATCGTCCTATCGCAAACCGATGGACAAACGGCGCCTCATCGCCTCGGCCTTCGCCATCCTTCTGGCACTGGCGATGCTCTTTGCGTACGTGATCGAAGTGCGGGAATTCGCCAAACCTGCCCCGCAGCCCGACGAGACGGACAGCGGGCAGCTGATGGAACTTCTGACCGGCAAAACACCCCCGCCTCCTGACGCGGAGAACATCTCTGCCCCGGACAGCGCAGAGGAGGCCGGCTCTATCCCCGACACGGCAGAGGAAGACGCTGCCAATGCAGCGGCAGCAACCGGTCTGGCTGCAACCGATCCGGAAGCTGCAGCTGACACACTGGCCCGCATAGAAGACCAGACTGTATATGAATCCACCCTGCGCACCATCCTCAACGGCTGTTACGAAAGCGGCGCATCGAACGAGGACCTGGTGCCTTTTACTTCTCATCTCGACGCGCGCGGCACCCCCATTGCGGACCGCTACGCGAACGCGTACGACGAACGCAGCGCCGGTGCGGACAACGGGTATATCCCCGCGCAGCTCCTTCTGGTGGCGGACGGATCCGGTGAAACGGATACGGAGCGATTCCGCGAAGCCGTCCCCCAGACCATGGGGACAGTCGCAGAGGTCATCCCGACGGACGGCCTTCTCATAGCGGTCGTCGACCTGACGCTGGAATGGTCGGTACAGGATGCTGCTGCCACATTTGCGGACAGCGATCTGCACGCCCAGCCGGATTACATTTATTATCCGCTCGAGAATGATGCGCCTGCGGAAGACACGGCAGACGGAAAGGGATCCGCCGGCGAAAAAAAGGATACCGAAGAAACGGGAACCGCTGACGGCAAAGACGATGCCGAAGAGACCGGACTCTCTGACGATAAAGACGATGCCGGCGAGGCAGAGGCCGACGACGAATCAGACCCTGCCGGGGAGGATCCCGCGGCTTTGGAAACGCCTGACGGGGAAGCCTCTTCCGATGAGCGGGCAGACCTCGGCACGGCTCCGGCTGTCACGATCGAGATCCTGTCCGACCTCAACGCTTTGTTCTCCTCCTCCCCTGCCTCCCTCCCGCTGACCGACTGCTGGGATATGCTGCCTACCGATCACCAGACGGTGCGGGTCGGTGTGCTGGATACCGGTGTGGTCAGCGCGCATGAGGATCTGGACGAGGTCCTCGCGGCAGATCCATCGACCGGTGCCCTGCTGTCAGGCGATTACAGCAATGGCAGGATCGTACCGGGCAGTGTCAGCGAAAAAGACCGCAACCATCACGGCACGCATGTCTGCGGCATCATCGCCGCGGAAGCCAACGGCACCGGCACAGCAGGCGTGGCTGCCGGGTACAGCATGAGCCGCAATCCGGACACAGCAAAGAGTACCGTCACCCCGGTCACGGAACTCGTCGTCGCAAACGCGTATGTCTACTTCCAGCAGACCGGGAGCTGGGGATTCTCCAGTACCAGCCTGGCTAAAGGGCTCGATTACCTGACCGGTCAGGACTGCAGGATCATCAACATGAGCCTCAGCGGGACCATCCCCTACGATGACATGCCCGTCATGGACGCGATCGAACATGCCGTTTCCCGGGACATCCTGCTGATCATCGCAGCGGGCAACCGCGACACGAGCAACCACGCAGAACCGCCCTACATCAGTTATCCCGGCTGGTATCCCTGCACGATCAGCGTCGTCAACGCGCAGACCGCGGATACCCGCTATGCCTCTTCCAACTATGGGCCGGACTGCGACATCGCCGCGCCGGGCACCAAAATATACAGCACAGCGACCGACACGACCGGCACCGATACGACCTCGTACAGCACAAAGACCGGCACTTCCATGTCCGCGCCGGTGATCACCGGCATCGCCGCCATGATGCTCTATATGGACCCCTCTCTCTCATCGAGGGAGATCAGGAACATCCTCTATGCTACCGCCGGCAACCAGCTGGCGCCGGAAGAACAGCCGGCCGCCGGGGAAGTGAATGCAAACAGCGCTTTCCAGGGCAGTCCTGAAAACGAAGGGAATGAACTGGGCTTTGGCTATACAGATCCCGTGGCCGCCCTCACCGCCGTCCAGGAGCGCCTTGCCGGCGCACAGAACTATGCGGACTATCTGGAACTGAACCGTACCACGATCACCGGTCTTGGCGTCGGGGAACGGACGACTCTGGAATACCGGCTGCTGCCCGCCGCAGCGGCCATCCCGGCAACAGGCCGCAGCATCATCTGGGAGAGCAGTGATCCGAGCGTGGCAACGGTCGACGCGGACGGGATCGTGACCTCCGCAGGAAACGGAACATGCACGATCACCGGCACATATCCCGGCGCAGGCGCAGATGGAACGGATCTGCAAGCAGCTGTCACAGTCAGCATCACAGCGGTCCTTCTCGACAAAAACAGCGCCTCTGTCGAGGACATCCCGGATGCTGTGTATACCGGCTCCCAGATCAAACCAACGCCCGCAGTGACACTGCAGGACGGCACTGTACTGGATCCGGAGAGCGATTACACGCTCAAATACAGCAGCAACACCAACGCAGGCACGGCGACCGTCACCGTGCAGGGCAAAGGCCAGTATTACGGCACGCTGAAAAAGACGTTCAAGATCCTGCCGAAGGAGATCAAGAGCAGCGATCTCTCCCTGACAAAGACCTCGTATGTGTACGAAGGGAACGCGGTCATTCCCTCCTTTACAGTGAAAAGCGGCGGGATAACGCTGCGCAGCGGCACGGACTATACGACGCAGTATACCGACACCAACCGGATCGGTACCGCGACGGTCACCGTCACCGGCAAAGGCAACTATAAAGGCACCGCAACGAAGACCTTCACGATCACCTCCCCCTGCAGCATCAAAAACCTATGGGCCAGCAAGCATGAAGTCGGGTATGTGACATTCAAATGGACGAAACTGCCGGGTACGGCCCCCTCCGGCTGGCAGGTGAAATACCGGACGAAAAAGATCGGGAACGGCAGCTGGAGCGACTGGAAAGTGCTGGACTTCGATGCCGGCACATATGACTACCGCTGCCCCGTCAAAGCCGACTACGTCGTCGAATTCCACGCCAAGGCAAAGCAGGATGCCAGCTACAGCCGCGGGGTGATCACCACACCGGCGGGCGGCAAGTACCAGGCGATGAAAACGGTCTATGTGAAAAACACGGCAACAGGCAAACGCATCGACAGCCTTACCCTGCGCGTCGGTCAGACCGTTTACCTGAGGCCGGATTATGAGTACCCGGTCGCGGATTACAAGGCGAGACCGCGCCTGTATCCGACCCATGCCCTGTGGGATCTGACCGCGGACGGCAGGACCAGGCTCACGATCACAAAGCCTGACGGCAGCGCGTACAGCGGCGGCATCATCGACGGCACCGCGACGATCAGGGCGGTCAAGGCAGGCACCACCACCCTCATCTGCAGAGCCCC
>JAWRJC010000054.1:0-3692 GCA_040307715.1 Clostridiales bacterium
CTTCGGGTTCGGCATGAGGCCCTTCGGACCAAGCACACGACCGAGTCTACCGACAACACCCATCATATCGGGAGTCGCAACGACGACGTCGAAATCGAACCAGTTTTCAGACTGGATCTTCTGGGCCATTTCTTCAGCACCGACATAGTCAGCACCGGCTTCCTCAGCTTCGGTAGCCTTGGGGCCCTTTGCAAATACGAGTACCTTGACGCTCTTGCCTGTCCCGTTGGGAAGGACCATCGCGCCTCTGACCTGCTGATCGGCATGTCTGCCGTCAACACCCAGTTTGACGTGCAGCTCAACGCTCTCGTCGAACTTCGCGTTCGGGTTTTCTGCAATGAACTTGAAAGCTTCGCTCGGTTCGTACAGGTTCTGCTTGTCAAGCTTTGCAGCTACGTTTTTGTAATTCTTACCTCTTTTAGGCATTTTGTTTACCTCCTTGGTGGTGCAATCGGCCTTTTCAGCCTCCCACTGCATTAGCCTTCTACGATGATTCCCATGCTTCTTGCCGTACCGCAGATCATCTCAGTGGCTGCTTCGATGTCTGCCGCGTTCAGGTCAGCCATTTTGGTCTGTGCGATCTCCTGAGCCTGCGCTCTGGTGATGGTCGCGACCTTCGTCTTGTTCGGTTCGCCGGAACCTTTGTCAAGACCAGCTGCCTTCTTCAGCAGTACGGCTGCGGGCGGAGTTTTGCAAATGAATGAAAAACTGTGATCTGCGAACACGGTGATCACGACCGGGATGATCATGCCCTGCTGGTCCTGTGTCCTTGCATTGAACTGCTTGCAGAAGTCCATGATGTTGACACTCTTCTGACCGAGAGCCGGACCTACCGGAGGTGCCGGTGTCGCGCCGCCTGCGGGGATCTGCAGCTTGATATAGCCGTCGATCTTCTTCGCCATAGTCTTACGCGCTCCTCCTTTCCTTACATTTTATCTATTTGGGCAAATTCCAGTTCCACGGGGGTATCCCTGCCGAACATGGAGATCTTTGCCTTCACAGTCTCTTTTTCCTCATTGACCTCTTCGACAACGCCCATGAAGGACTCGAAGGGACCATTGATGACCTTGATGCTGTCGCCGGGGTGCAGGTCCAGATCGATGTTGATCTTCTCGATGCCCATGCGGCGCACTTCCTCAACGGAAAGCGGCACAGGATCCGAACCGTGCCCGACAAAACCGGTGACGCCCTGCGTGTTCCGCACCAGATACCAGGATTCGTTGGTGACGATCATCTTGACGATGACGTATCCGGGGAACATCTTTCTGGTCTTGAGGACCATACGGCCGTCCTTCGGCTCCGCTTTTTCTTCGGTGGGCACACTGACCTGCAGGATCAGATCCTGCATGCCGCGGCTTTCCACCAGCTTTTCAATATTCGCCTTCACCTTGTTCTCGTGGCCGGAATACGTGTGGACGACATACCACTTCGGTGTACCGTCCCCGCGCAGTCCCTCCTCTTTCTTCGGCGAGACGCTGTTTCTTTCGATATCCGCCATGTAGACTACTCCTTACATCGTGATCCCGAGCAGCCCTTTCAGCGCTGCGAGGACGCCCGAATCAATGGCCCAGAAAGCCACTGCAAAGAAAACACACATCGCGATGACGACGCCGGTGTAAGCCCACAGTTCAGACTTGGTGGGCCAGACAACCTTCTTCATCTCAAGACGGACACCCTTGAAATACTCCTTCAGGCTGCCTCTTTTGCGCTTGGGCTGATTGGCCTGTCTCTGCGCAGCAGTAGGCTTCTGCTGTACGGGTTCCGGCTTGGTGCTCTTTCTGTTGGCGCTGTTTCTATTTGCCATCGTTACTCTCCTTACTTGGTCTCCTTATGCAGAGTGTGCTTCTTGCAGAAGGGGCAGTACTTGGTGAACTCCATCCTGTCAGGATTGTTCTGCTTGTTCTTGATGGTGTTGTAGTTGCGCTGTTTGCACTCCTGGCAAGCCAGTGTCACTTTCACTCTCATTTGCATTCTCCTCCGTTTTCCTAAATGGCCGGCAGGGCATATGCCCACACGTTACCATTATAATTCTCATAAAGTCGCTTAATAATTCTACATAACGCGTATTGCAATGTCAAGCACTTTACAAGCGCAATAAAAAAGAAGCTCCGCTTCCGTCACATAATGTACCACGGAAGCGCCGCTTCGTCAAGCGGTTTGCGGAATCGCCTATAAAAACGCGCAGCTGTCAGTCTGTCGCTCTCAGGCATCTTAGAACGATGCCCTCGAGCTGGACAGCCTGCGCTGCGCTTCTTTCTATACGCGATCTGTCATTCCCGGCTTGCCGTGTCTGCGCCGGCTGTTCCATTTCGATATCCGCTAATACCTGCGGACTAAGCCTCTCCGTGGGCAATCAGGCAGGCGAGCAGGACGGAATTCAGTTTGCCTTCCGCCGTCTCTGTCCGCGAGGTCATCACCACGGGAGCCGCTGCGCCGAGCACAAGCCCGGTCATCTTGCCGCCCGCAAAATACATCAGTGTTTTGCCGACCGTATTGCAGCACTCGATCGTCGGGAACAGAAACAGGTCCGTTTCCCCTGCGATGCGGCTGGTCAATCCCTTATGGGCGACCGCTTCTCTGGAAACCGCCAGATCCATCGCCGTCGGACCTTCCACGATACACTTTCCGAATTCGCCTGCCGCCGCCGCTTCCGCGATCGCCGCCGCATCCACGGTCGCGGTGATCTTCGGATCTACCATTTCGTTGGCACAGACGACGGCTACCTTCGGCTCTTCGATGCCGATCCGGTGCAATGCCTCCACGGCGTTCGACAGGATTCTCTTCTTCGCTTCCAGATCCGGCGCCGCGTTCATGCCGCCGTCGCACATGAACATCAGCTTTGGGTAGGATGGCACTTCGTAGATCGCCAGATGGGAAAGCAGCCTGCCTGCGCGCAGCCCCCGTTCCTTATCCAGGACCGCATGCAGGAATGTGCTGCTGTTGACCATGCCCTTCATGAGCACATCCGCTTTGCCTTCACGCACCAGACCGGAAGCGGTCAGGCAAGCCTCCCTGTCATCCGCCTCATCGATGATCTCATACCCGTCACGGATGCCCCGTTCTTCTGCGAGCGCACGGATCTCACTTTCTTTTCCCACGAGAATGAACTGCGCGATCTGTTTTTCTGCTGCCATCGCCACCATTTCGAGGATCACCTCATCGTGCGCGCCGCCGACCGCGATCGTCTTCTTTGGCAGCTGTGCCGCCTGTGTATGAACATCTTCGTAATTCCGATAGATCATGGTTCGCTCCTCCGCCGGGCTCTGTGCCCGGCATTTCCTTTTTGATTATAGCACATTGGCATATAAAAAGCGGCTGTCAGCCGATCGCTCTCACGCATCTGTGCTCGCTTCGTTCGCAACGATGCGTTCGAGCTGGATCGTCTGCGCCGCTCCTTTACATTCGAATTTGCGAAAACAAAGAGGCCCATGCTTTCGCATGAGCCTCGAAGTTGCTTTTCAGTCAGCTGAGATTACTCGATGATCTCGGTAACAACACCGGAACCAACGGTACGGCCGCCTTCTCTGATAGCGAAGCGAAGACCTTCTTCAATCGCGATCTCGGTGATCAGGCTGATCGTCATGACGACGTTGTCGCCAGGCATGCACATCTCTGTGCCTTCCGGAAGTGTCAGGTCACCCGTGACGTCCGTCGTTCTGAAGTAGAACTGCGGTCTGTAACCGTTGAAGAAC
>JAWRJC010000055.1:0-6760 GCA_040307715.1 Clostridiales bacterium
GTTCACGACCTGGTAGCCGCACATGGTGCAGCTCGCCGGGTTGGTGCCGTGCGCTGTGTCCGGAACGATGATCTTGCAGCGTTTCTCATCACCGCGGGAACGGTGATATGCCTGGATCAGCTGCAAGCCGGTGAATTCGCCGTGGGCGCCTGCCGCCGGCTGGAAAGTCACCGCATCCATGCCGGTGATCTCGAGCAGGTACTTCTCCAGCGTCTTGTACATCCCGGCAACACCCTGCATCGTCCCTTCGGGCTGCAGGGGGTGGATGTCCGTGAAGCCGCGCAGGGAAGCCGCTTCTTCGTTCACCTTCGGATTGTATTTCATCGTGCAGGAGCCGAGCGGGTACATCCCGTTGCTCACACCGAACGCCTGCTTGGCAAGTTCGGTGTAATGCTGTGCGATCTCGACTTCATTGACTTCCGGCAGTGCCGGGGCTTTTTCTCTTAAGAACCGTTCTTCGACCTGTACCGGTGCGAATGCGTTCTTCGGCAGGAGGTCGCTGTGTCTGCCTTCGCCGCCTCTTTCAAAGATCAGCTTCATTTCGCAGCACCCCCTTCCATCAGTTCTTTCACAATGCCGGCTGCGCGTGCCACTTCTTCCGGTGTGTTGACCTCGGTCGCGCACCAGAGCATCCGCCGGTCATCGAGTGGCAGACCGGGCAGGATGCCTTTTTCAAGCATTGCCTTCTCGATCTCCTTCGCCGGGATCTTCGATGTGGTGACGAATTCGTTGAAGAAATCGCCGCCTGTCTCATCTTCCATGCCGGCTGCAAGGAGCGCGTCATGCAGCGCATGGGCTGCTGACACGGAATTCTCCGCCGCCTGCGCCATGCCGTCCGCTCCCATCGCAGCCATGTAGACCGATGCGGTCAGCGCGCAGAGCGCTTCGTTCGAACAGATGTTGGAACTCGCCTTCTCACGGCGGATGTGCTGTTCTCTTGCCTGCAGTGTCAGAACATAGGCGCGGTTGCCGTCGTGGTCGGTCGTCTCACCGACGATACGGCCGGGCAGTTTTCTCATCATGTCTTCCTTTGCCGCGAGGAATCCGATGTACGGACCGCCTGCGCCGAGCGGCAGACCGAGCTGCTGCCCTTCCCCGACCGCTGCGTCCGCCCCGTACTCTCCGGGGCTCTTCAGCACTGCCAGCGAGATCGGATCGCACGCCATGATGAATTTTGCGCCCGCGTCGTGGACGACTTTTTCGGCGACCGCCGGTTCCTCGAACCGTCCGAAGAAGTTCGGCTGCTGGAGCAGGAAGCAGGCCGCTTCCTTATCTTCCGCGAGCATCTTCTCGAGCGCTTCGAAGTCGGTCGTGTTGTCACTCGCCGCCGGTACGGTCTCCACTTTCACGCCGGCTGCTGTCGCATAGGTCTGGATGACCTGCCGCATGCGCGGGTTGACCGCTTCGGAGACGTAGATGTTCTTATGTTTTCTGTCCCGGCACATCATGACCGCTTCCGCCGCCGCCGAAGCACCGTCGTACATCGACGCGTTCGAGACATCCATGCCGGTCAGTTCGCAGATCATCGTCTGGTACTCGAAGATCGACTGCAGGATGCCCTGGCTCATCTCCGGCTGGTACGGCGTGTAGGCTGTCTTGAATTCATCCTTGGCGGTGACGTTCTTCACGATCGCCGGGATGTAACGGCGGTATGCGCCTGCCCCTCTGAAGCAGGTGCGGAAGACCTGGTTCTGATCCGCCATGTCTTCGAGGAGAGTGATGACTTCTGCCTCGCTCTTCCCTTCCGGAATGTTGAGCGGACTTGTGAGCCGCACCTTTTCCGGCAGCCCGTTGAACAGATCGGACGGCTTTTCGACGCCGAGCGCCTTGCACATCTCCTTCTGTTCCCGGGCGGTATTCACAATATAATCGCCCATTGTCAGCTCCTTTTATTTTTCCGATTCGATGAAGGATTCGTATTCTTCCGCGCTCATCAGCTCGTCCGATTCCTCGGAAACTTCCACCTTGGCGAGCCAGGCTTCATACGGCGCTTCATTGATCTTCTCCGGCGCGTCCAGCAGTTCTTCATTGATCTCGGTGACCGTGCCGCCGACCGGGGTATTGATATCCGAAACCGCCTTGACGGACTCGACGTCCGCAAAGACATCATCCGCACCGAATTCATCGCCGACTTCCGGCAGATTGATGAAAACGATGTCGCCCAGTTCATCCTGTGCGAAATCGGTCAGGCCGATGACCGCAATGCCGTCCTCTACCTTGACCCATTCATGTGTTTTGGCATACTTCAGTTCTTTCGGGAAATTCATGGTTATACCTCCTTCATATGATACTTGGTTATGTTCGCACAGGCTATTCTCAGAGCACGCGTGCCAGGATCATGCCGTCCGGCAGCGCTTCGAGCAGGGCCTGCTCATCCACTGGTTTGGAAATGTCTGCAAGGTATACCGCCTTGCCTTTTCCTTCGGCTTCGGTCTCTTCCGCGATCGTGACGCCGGCTGCCGCAGCCGCCTCATGCGCCTGCTCCTTAAGCGGCGCACCAGCCTGCCCCAGCAGGCACAGCCGCGCCATCCCCGCAGGGATGTCCCCCAGGCTGACCGCAGGGAAATTGACACTGTTGGCGATATTGCCCTTTTCCAGGTATTCGCGCACCTCCGATGCGGCCATCGCCGCGCAGCGCTCTTCAGACTCTTCGGTCGAAGCGCCAAGATGCGGGATCACCACCACATGATACCGGCCGACAAGCTTGTCGTTCGGGAAGTCGGTGATGTATCTGGCCACTTTCCTGTCCTCGACCGCCATGAGCATCGCTTCGTCGTCGACGATGTCCGCGCGGGCGAAATTGAGAAAGACCACACCGTCCTTCATCTTCGCGATCTTCTCTGCACCAATCAGTCCCTTGTTGTCGCCGCCGCCCGGGATATGGATGGAAAGGTAGTCGGACTCAGCCAGCACTTTATCCATATCATAGACCATTGTCACGTCCGGGGAAAGTCCGGGAACTTCGCGCGGTGTTCTGACATAGGCGGTCACGTCCATCCCGAGCGCCGCCGCCTTGTTGGCGACCAGCAGACCGACATGGCCGAGACCGATGACGCCCATCTTCTTCCCGCTGATCTCATGCCCGGCGAACTGACTCTTTCCCTTCTCGACCGCTTTGGCAACATCACTGTCCAGCGTATTTGCCCAGGCGGTCCCCTCCGGGATGTTGCGGGCCGCTTCGAACATGGCGCCGATCACGAGTTCCGCGACGGAGTTCGCATTGGCGCCCGGCGCGTTGAAGACCACGATGCCTTCTTCGGCGCAGCGGTCCACAGGGATGTTGTTCGTCCCCGAACCGGCTCTGCCGATCGCCAGCAGTTCATCCTCGAACTCCATATCGTTCATCTTGAAACTACGGACGATGATCGCTTCCGCCCGCTCCAGGCTTTCGGAGATCTCATACTCCTCTCCCAATTCCGCCAGACCGACAGGTGAGATCTTATTCAGGGTCGCTACTTTGTACATGTTGATCTACCTCCTTCAACCGGTTACCCGGATCGATGTGACTTAAAGTCCTGTCTTCTTTGCGAACGCGTCCATGACACCAGTCATGTCCGCATCCTTGAAGCAGTATTGCATCTCGAGGTGCTGTGCGCGCAGCTTTCTGACCTCTTCGGAGACATCCGTCCCATCCTTGATGCAGGCCGCCATGAGATCCGCGAGTTTCGCAAAATCATCTGCCGTGAAGCCAAACCGGGTCATCTCGGAAACGCCCAGCCGCAGTGCGCCGGACGCGGTGAAGCCTTCTTCTTCAGGTGTTGCCTGGTAGTTGCAGATGATGTTGTTCTGCTCGAGGCGTTCCGCCACTTCAGGGCCTTCGCCGTAGCCGACACTGACGATGACCTGATGGGTCTTCGTGTAGCCCTTCGCCGGGTCGCCCTGTACATCCAGACCGGCTGCTTTGAGTGCTTTGGCGAATGCCTGCGCGTTTGCGATGACTGCACTCTGGTAAGCGTCCTTATACTGATTCATTTCGTATGCCGCCATCAGGAGCGCGAGCTGTGTGCCGAGATGATGGTTGCTCGTGCTGCCCGGGAACGCGCGGGACTGTACAGTCTCCCACAGTTCATATCTGTTGTCGTCCTTGTCCCAGTTGCCGGCGACGACGCCGCGCTGCGGTCCGAAGAACGTCTTGTGGGTGGAGCCGGTGACGAAGTCCGCGCCGTCCTCGAACGGTTTCTGGAAGTGGTCGCCGACCAGACCGAGGACGTGTGCCATATCGTACATAATGATGGTATCGCGGCCCGTCGCGTCGAGGTACTGCCGGATCTCTTTGACCGGTTCCGGATAGAGCACCATGCTCTTGCCGAAGATGATGAGTTCCGGATCGTATTCCTCGATGACCTTTTTGGTCTCTTCGACATCGATCGCGTACGGATCATCCTCGCACACCGGGAAGTTGACCAGTGCGCGCTTCTCGGTGACCGGGTCGATCGCCGCAAAGTCCTTCAGTGCGCCCATCGGCTGCGCCGAGAGGTGGCCGCCCTTGATGATGTGGTTGTTCAGGATGTAACCGAGGCGTTTGGGCTCGATCTTGCGGTCGAGGCGGTTTTTGTAATCGACCAATGCGGAGTATACGCACGTGTTCGCCATCTGACCGCTCGTGACCCTCGTCTCGACCTCCTTGCAGCCAAAGTATTCTTTCATTTCCGCCATCAGGGCTTCCTCAACTCTGCTGATGAACTTGGTGCCCTGATAATAGAAAACTTCCTCGTCGTAGAATGCCGCCGTCTTGCGGTGTTCCGCGTAACGGAACGACGGATCGGAGCATTCGAGCAGCCGGACCGCACGGGACGCGCTCATCTCGGACGGGATGAGGTTGACGCATTCCTGCTGTCTCCAGATGTGGTTGTCCAGCGCTTCCTTGAAAAGGCTGCGGGCTGCCGTGCCCTTGTCTGCCGCAGGTGCCTGTGCTTCCTCGTCCTCGTGCTCGTAGAGCAGGACACGGGTGTACGGCGGCGCATCGTTCTTCATGTGGCACTCCGGAATCGCTGCGGCAAGTTTTCTGCCGCGGATATCGACTTCGACCTGATCGTCGGTCTCCACATCACTGTCCACATAGCAGAAGCCGATGCTTCTCTTCTGGCTCTCTTCCGTGACCTTCTGGAAGAGCGCTTCGCCGTCCATCAACGAATACGGGACCATCGTACCGCTCGTGACGTAACCGACTTCTTTACCGTCCTTCAGAACGGGGCAGCCGGCGCGTAGGACGCCTTTGTCCAGCAGCACGATCGGCTGGATCCTCTTCGGCAGTGCCTCCATGTCGGAATAGTCGAAGTCATTGATGCGCAGGAACGCCGCCTTCTGTGCTGCCAGCGCTTCTCTGCCGATGTAATCGCCTTTCTGCGGGGCAAAGCTGACCGCGAACTTGGCGAGCGGGACGGCGTAGATCGGCATCTTGTTGCCGTCCTTGTCGCGGCCCATCTCATGACCGTGCAGCGGCATGCCCGCTTCGAGTCTTGTTGTGTCGCGGGCGCCGAGACCTGCCGGCAGCGCGCCTTTTTCGATCAGCATATCCCAGACCTTGCCGCAGACCGCCGTCGGGACGTAGATCTCATAACCGATCGGCTCGCCGGTATAGCCGGTCTTCGCGATGTAGACCGGTGCGTCATCGAGCGCGGGGATCGTCGCGATGTTCAGATAGTTTTTGATCGGTTCCGTCGGCTGTTTGCCGCCGATCAGATCGCGCAGGATGTCCTTTGAAGTCGGTCCCTGGACCGCGATCGCCGCCCAGTCTTTGGTGACGTTCTCGATGGTGACGTCGTAGGGTTCCTTTTCCTTCATCAGGTGTTCCAGATCCAGATCTGTATTCGCCGCGTTGGCGATGACGACATACTTGTCCTCGACAAATCTATAGATGTACAGATCGTCGATGCCGCAGCCGTCTTCATCAGGCAGGATGGAATACTGCGCCATCCCGACATCCAGTGCGTCGACGTTGCTGGTGACGACGTGCTGCAGGAACGCCTTACGGTCGGGACCGCTGACGATCAGACGGCCCATATGGGAAACGTCGAATAAACTGCAGTAACGCCGCGTATAGAGATGCTCTGCAATGATGCCGGACGGGTACTGGATCGGCATTTCCCATCCGCCGAAGTCGACCATCTTGGCCCCTGCTGCCACATGGCGGTCATACAGCTGTGTCCGTTTCAATTCTTCCATACTTGTTCTCCTTCCTGTCAAATGAAAAACAGAGCGCAAACCAACCCTATCAAGGTTGATGCGCTCTGTCCTCGTACCTGAAAGATTTATCCTCTTCGGTGCATTGCTGCTCTCCAGAGTTTCGTCCGATCCCGGTCCTTTTGCCTGAGAGTTATCCGCATCCGTTCCCCTTCGGCGCCGCCGCGACAAGGCGGTCTCTCCCGAGGTCATCATCCGATTTTTATTATGTAGTTTTCTATTTGCATTATACTACCCGCAAGGCTTGCTTGCCAATAAAGATTTCTGAAATCCGACAACTGGATTTTGCGGTTTCGCTCAAAACAAGACAGCCCTGCTTTCGCACAGGCTGTCTCGTTTCGTTCTTTCCCGGAAAGGGAGTTTGCTGATCGGTATTACAGTTCTGCCGGCCGGAAAATGATATTCGGTCTGCCTGTCGCCTGATTGGTCGTGACCTCGGTCTCAACACCAAACAGATGCAGGATCTTGTCCGGGGTAAACACTTCGGCCGGTGTCCCCACATCGACGATCTTCCCTTTTTTCATAAGGATGATCTTGTCGCAGTAACACGCTGCGATGTTCAAATCATGAATGGAGG
>JAWRJC010000056.1:0-19538 GCA_040307715.1 Clostridiales bacterium
ATCTGCTGGAGAATGTCGGACATATGCTGGTGCACATCGATAAGGAATCGAAAACGCCGAAGAAGTACCCGCGCAAAGCCGGCACTCCGTCAAAAGCGCCGTTGAAATAAACCCGGGACAGAAATGTCATCCGAACCAAAGAATACGGGGATGTTTCACGTGAAACATCCTTTTTTATGTTCTTATACTCTTCTATATCCCCTTACAGGCTTTCTTTCCTGTTCCAACTTTTTTATTTCCAATCCTTTTCTCTTTCCTTTGATGGTTTCTTTGATTCTTCGCGGCACCATCCTCCTTCCGGAGTGCAGCGCGATAGATTCCCGCATGTTTCACGTGAAACATTCATCTACTTAAGGAGGACATGCAATCTTAAACTTTATTAAGAATACCCGTATGATGTTCCGCCGGCGCGGAGGAGCTTTGAAAATAAGGCGATAACCGCCTTCGGGATTGATAAGAGCTGAGATGTTTCACGTGAAACGTTTCATTGATGAGTGATACAGAATAGTATATAATACGTAAGTGTGTGGATATGGGTCCGCATCTGAATAAGAAAGAGACTGTATAACCAACAGGAGGCATCTATGGGAAAGTCTATTGCGATCTTTAATCAAAAGGGCGGCGTAGGGAAAACAACGACCAATATCAATCTGGCAGCCAGCCTGGCCATGAAGGGCAAGAAGGTCCTTCTGCTTGATATCGATCCGCAGGGCAATACAACAAGCGGCGTAGGGATTTCAAAGAAAAACCTGCAGTATTCGACGTATGATCTTCTGATCGATGACGAACTGGATATCCGCGACGTCATCCAGCACACGAAGACCGAACGGCTGGACCTCGTTCCGGCCGATGTATCTCTGGCCGGAGCGGAAGTTGAGCTTGTCCAGCTGGAGCACCGTGAAAGCAGACTGAAGAATGCGCTGGCCGCCGTCAAGGATGAATACGACTACATCTTTATCGACTGCCCGCCGTCGCTGGGACTGCTGACGATCAACTCGCTCACAGCTGTGGACAGTGTTCTGATCCCGATCCAGTGCGAATACTATGCGCTGGAAGGTGTCAGCCAGCTTATGAGCACGATCGAACTTGTTAAAAAGAGTCTCAATCCGCACCTGGAGATCCAGGGTGTCGTACTCAGCATGTTCGACGGACGCACCAATCTGTCGATCGCTGTCGTTGAGGAAGTCAAAAAGTACTTCCGCGAGAAAGTCTACACCACCGTCATCCCGCGCAATGTCCGGCTTGCGGAAGCGCCGAGCTTCGGGATGCCGATCTTCCAGTACGACCCCAAATCCCGCGGGGCGGAAGCATACGACGAGTTTGCGGATGAATTCCTGAGCCTGGAGGAGGAATAGGATGGCAGCGAAAAAAAGGAACACCGGACTGGGAAAGGGTCTGGATGCCCTCTTCGGCGATATCGAGCCGGCCGCCCAGGAGGCTCCCGCATTGAGCGCAGGCGGCGTAGAAATGATCGGCATCGACGAGATCAAACCGAACGCCGCACAGCCCAGAAAGACATTTGACAAAGAGAAGCTGGAAGATATGGCCGCCTCCATCCGGGAGCACGGCATCATTCAGCCGATCATCGTGCGTCCGGCCGGCAAGGGCTACGAGATCGTAGCTGGGGAACGCCGCTACCGGGCAGCCAGAGCAGCCGGCCTTAAAGAAGTTCCCTGCATTGTGCGGGAACTGACAGACCGGGAGAACATGTTGTTCGCGATCATCGAGAACATGCAGCGCGAAGACCTCAATCCCATCGAGGAGGCGGAGGGGCTGCATTCGATGGCCGAAACATACAATCTGACACAGGAAGAAATTTCCAAATCCGTCGGAAAGAGCCGTCCCTATATCACGAACTCCCTCCGGTTGCTCAATCTGGAGCCGGAAGTCCTGGAGATGGTCCGCACCGGAGAGCTGACTGCAGGCCATGGACGCACCCTGCTTGCCTGCACAGATCCGGCCAAGCAGATCAAGTTTGCAAAACGGACCGTGAAGGAAGGGCTCTCCGTTCGTGTGCTGGAAGCGCTGGTTTCCGGGAAACCGCTCCGCAAAAAACCACGGCCGCGCACGAAGGATCCGAACATTGCGGCGATCGAAGAAGAGCTCAAGCGCAGCCTCGGCACAAAAGTCCGCCTGGTCAACAACGGAAAGAAAGGGCGGATCGAGATCGAGTACTATTCACTGGATGAACTGGACCGCTTGCTGGAGATCCTCAAATAGGGCGGACCGTGAGATATGCATCTTCCAATACGGCTATGAAAAGAGAAAAGCAGATCAACACACATAAAAGGAAAGATCATAACAGGCGGGGAGCGGTGCTCCTCGCCCTTTGCCTTTGCCTGCTCCTGTCGCTGGCAGGGCTGGCAGCCTGCTCGTTCAGCGGCGGGGATGAAGCCGGGTCCGCAAATGCAGCGGGTAGCGCAGACACGGCGGACGGCGGCACCGCGGATACGATCGCGGGTGTTTCGCTCGGCACCTGGCAGGACAGCGTCCTGATCAGCGAGCGTGATAACAAAGCGCACCCGGTGCAGATCCGGTTCACGACGGTCGACACCGATCCGGCCAAGGTCCAGAAACAGATCGATGAGTATAATGTTTCAGCGGCCGGGCATTCGATCCCTGCGCTCAACGACGAACAGTACGACTATATCATTGCGCATTATGAGGTAAAATTCCCGGAAGACTATCCGGACGGGGATTACGGCATCACACAGGTCGTCCCGACCTTTACGATTTGCGCTGCGGACGGCACCGATGTGATCTCGGTCAACAACACCAACTACAGCGGGCTGACGCAGACTTTTGAGATCGGATATCAGCCGCGCGGATACGATTTCCACGCAGGGGACACCTATAAAGGCGCGATCGTCTACATCATGGTAGACGGCTACAAGGGATACCGGATCGTGGAGCACATGCCGGCGTCAGACGGCAGTGAAACGCTGACATACTACATGCCGGAATAGCCATATATCGTGTATCGTCAATAGGCGATGCGTTAGACGGCAGAAGGGAAACAGAAGATGGATATCAAGATCAGACGATATGAGGAAAAGGACCTGATCCCGGTCATGACGATCTGGAACCGCATCGTCGAGGATGGGGAAGCCTTCCCCCAGACAGAGCCGCTGACGGAGGAAGAGGCAAAGCGATTCTTCGGGGAGCAGAACGACACGACCGTCGCGGTCGATGAGACGGATAAGGCGCTCGGTTTTTATATCCTTCACCCGAACAATGTCGGCCGCTGCGGACACATCGGCAATGCCAGCTACGGGGTCAGAGACGGTTTGCGCGGTCAGGGAATCGGCCGTCTTCTGGTCGAGGATTCTTTGAAGCGCGGACACGAACTCGGCTACAGGATCATGCAGTTCAATGCAGTCGTCGATTGCAACCCGGCGCTCGCCCTGTATAAGGAACTCGGGTTTATCGAGCTCGGAACGATCCCCGGCGGATTCAACTATAAGGACGATCACTACGAGGATATCCACCTGATGTATCACCTTCTGTAGGCCGGTGTGCCCGGAAAAGACACGTGATCGCTCGAAGCGATTCTCCGTTATATCGTTCATCGCAAATAGGCGATGTATATTGGAAAATAAGCAATTTAAGACCGGCCCCGCAGGACCGGTCTTTTCTTTCCTATTCACTTTTAAGTCTAGTCTGCGACATACTCGAGGATGTCTCCTGGCTGGCAGTGCAGCACTTTGCAGATCCCTTCGAGGGTCGAGAAACGGATGGCGCTCACCTTTCCGGTTTTGAGCTTTGACAGGTTGACGTTGCTGACGCCAACCCCTTCCGCAAGTTCATTGAGCGACATCTTGCGGTCCGCCATCACGCGGTCCAGTCTTAATACGATTGCCATGTCGATACTCCCTTCATTTTTTCACATTTCGAGGTCCGGATTAAACCGTCTCGTCGGATTCGGTCTGAAGCAGGACACCGTAGCGGAAGACCGTGTAGATGGCTGCGAAGATGAGGCCGGCGAGGAGGGCTTCGATCAGGCCGAAGCTGAGCAGTACGTAGACGGTTCCGATGATGGCGCAGATCTTGAGGCGGTGGGTAATGCTGTTTGTGAAGGGCGTGTCACCGTTCTCTATCTCACGGAAGGTCTTCCAGACATACCGGAAGATGACGGCGAGAATCACACAGCCGATGCAGGATGCGATGAGTCCGGCAACGATGGCCCACTGCTCGCTGGCGACTTTCTCGATCCCCTGGAGGAATTCCTGCTTTTCTTCAGAGGTGAAGAAACTCTCAAGTTGGTTGTCGCTCATGATGATGTTCCAGTGCTGTGGAGCGACCGCCATGATGACTGCCGCGAGTGCGCAGAGGCCGGCGCCGACGTAGTTGCAGACCTCGAAGATCTTGGCGACGATGCGCAGGATTTTGCTGCGCTTTTTCAGGTTGGTTAGTTCGATCTGCTTGCTTTCGTTGAGGTTGGTTGTGTTCATGTTGGTGTTCATATTGTTTTCCATGACTAAGCTCCTTTGCTGTAAGTGTCTTTGCTGTAGTGGATGGAAGATCTTCTTTACAATCCTCATTATACATAGCCGTTTATCTTTGTCAACAACTTTTTATCGATTAACGTTAAATAATTTCTAATATCGTTAATTAATACATCTTTTGCATTAAAAGAGACGCCGCCGGGAGGGCCGGCAGCGCCTTGAGAGTTTACTATATGTAGTGTTATTTCCAGTGGAACCCCTTATGCAACCCCTTCCCCTTGTAGTCGATCGTCCCGACCCAGGTGAAGTCCGGGTACTCGTTGCCTATGAGGATGCGGATGCCGTCGACGATCAAAATGTCTTCAAGAATCGCTTCGGCTGGCGGTTTTTCGTCCTGCCCGGCAGCGGGATCCGGCACGGGAAAGATCCGCACCGCCAGATTGCAGCACCCCTGCTGCCGCACGCTGAACCGGAGGGCGTACCCCTCTTCTTTCAGTTCTGAGGCCGCGGCGCGGGCGGCATCTGTCAGCCGGATACTGTGTTGTTTCATGGTTTAGCGGTTGATGTAAACCTTCGGCAGTCTCTGGCCGAAGGCGCAGGTGATTTCGTAGTTGATGGTGCCGGTGGCTTTGGCGATATCGTCGGCCGAGACGGTGAGCATCTCCGGATTGTCCGGATCACTGCTGTCCGCCGCTGGCGCACTGCCCATGACGATGACTTCGTCCCATACTTTTACGTCCGGGATGTCGGTCACGTCGATCATGCACTGGTCCATACAGATGTTGCCGGCGAGCGGCGCGTAGCGGCCGTCGATGATGACCTTCCCTACCGGCGAGTACGGACGCGGATACCCGTCCGCATACCCGAGGGCGATGGTCGCGATGACGCTGGGCCGTTTGGCGATGAACCGTCGGCCGTAGCCGCAGGAGTATCCGGTGGGCACTTTCTTGACCTTGATCACGTTCGCCTTGACGCTCATGACCGGTGCGAGGTCGAGCTGGGCGCGGTCCACTTCGTCTGAGGGATAGAGGCCGTACAGGATGATGCCCGGCCGGCACGCGTCCATCCAGACTTCCGGCAGTTCCATGATGCTGGCGCTGTTGGCCATCATTTTCATCGGAAGCGCAATGCCCGCTTCTTCGATGGCGCCGACGAGACTATGGAATCGCTCCGCCTGCATCTTGGAGAATGTCTTATCCGCCGCATCCGCTGTCGCAAAGTGCGAGAAAAGACCGGCGATCTCGAGGTACGGCAGTTTGTCGATCTTCTTGATCTCACGGACCGCCGCGGCGATCGCTTTTTTGGTATTGCAGAGCCAGCCGATGCGGCCCATGCCGGTGTCGGCCGCGAGCACGCAGCGGACGGTCTTGGGCACGCCGACGTCATTCGAATCGGTGGCGGCATCGGACAACGCTTTGGCGGCGCTGAAGTCGTCGACGACCGGCGTGATGTCGTACTGGATGATCGTGTCCGCGTTGACGTCGGGGGTCAGGCCAAGGCACAGGATCTCGTCCCGGATGCCAGCCTGCCGGAGTTCGATGGCTTCGGACAGGGTCGCGATGGCGAAGGCGTGGACGCCCTCTTCCTGCAGGACACGGGCGCACTCGATGGCGCCGTGGCCGTAGGCGTCGGCCTTGATGACGCCGTAGATCTTGCGGCCTTCGCCGACCTTCGCTCTGATGTTTCTGATGTTGTATCTGAGGGCGTCGAGATCGATCTCCGCCCAGACGGTTCTTAAAGCTTCTTTGTACATAGCGATTCCTCGATGATGGTAATAATGATATACGTTTTGAAAGTTGTGCCGCATGCTGGTGCAGCCTTAAGTTCAGTATACAACAAAGCGCCCCCGCAGGAGCGCTTTGCAGAAAAATCATTTATTGTGTTAACGTGTCCGGATACTTTTCGCTTCTTCGTGCCAGGATGCCCATGCGCAAATTGGCGATCATTAAAATGCTGGCGAGCCACCAATCATACCTGCTGGGATCTACAAAGGGGTCAGTGCACTCATAATCCTTGAAGAGCCAGATTAGAAGAAAGAACAAAGCCAAACCGCCAATCACATCGACGCCAAGCCTCCACCCGCTGCGGTCTTCTTTCTTCCATTGAGGAAAAGCACGTAGCAACAAACAATAGATCAAACAGATTCCGGCAAAAACAATTGCCAGGATATTGCGATTCATGGTCACTATATCGTGCCGGAAGATAACAGTTAGGGCAAGAATAGCCGCAAACATGCCCGCCAGCAGGAATCGCATTGTACTGTATTTCATTACTAGCCACCTCCTTGAATGCCATTCTAATTATGCAGCCGTATTCTTCATCTGGGCTTTGATTATCCTAAAAAAATAAGAGGGCGGAATCGCTGTATAAAACAAAGCGCCCCCTAAAGAGCGCTCTGTGATCATTTCGTTTTGAACCTGTCGGACTATGCCGGGTTGCTGCACTAGATCAGCGGGGTGCGGTAGATGATGTCCTCTCTTGCCGGGCCGTTGCTGACCATGGTGATCGGATAGCCGAGCTGGCGTTCGATCTCGTTGACGTATTCCTGGCACTCGATCGGCAGGTCTTCGAACTTGCGGATGCCGGTGATGTCGCACTTCCAGCCCTTCATCATCTTGTAGACGGGCTTGCAGTGCATGAGTTCGGTGGTGTGCGGCATATCCTGGATGACTTCGCCGTTCATCTCGTAACCGACGCAGAGCGGGATCTCATCGAGGTAGCCGAGCGGGTCGAGCACGGTCAGGGCGACATCGGTCGCGCCCTGCAGCATGCAGCCGTAGCGGGACGCCACGCAGTCGTACCAGCCGACTCTTCTCGGACGGTGGGTCGTGGCGCCGTATTCGCCGCCGTCGCCGCCGCGTCTTCTCAGCTCTTCCGCCTCGTCGCCGAAGATCTCGGAGACAAAGTCGCCGCCGCCGACCGAAGACGAGTACGCCTTGGTGACCGCGATGACCTGCTTGATCTCATACGGCGGGATGCCGGCGCCGGGGCCACCGAAACCGGAGATGGTGTTGGAGCTGGTGACCATCGGGTAGATGCCGTGGTCCATGTCCTTCATGGTGCCGAGCTGTCCTTCGAGGAGGATCTCCTTGCCCTCTTTCAGCGCCTTGTGCAGGTAGAGCGCGGTGTCCGCCACGTACGGACGGATCATTTCGCGGTACTCGAGCAGGGTCTGGAAGATTTCTTCCGGGACGAGCGCGGGCTGGTGATACAGGTGCTCGATCAGGGTGTTCTTGATGACACAGACGTTCTCCACGCGTTCGCGGAGCGCCTGCTCATCCATGAACAGCTCTTTGACCTGGAAGCCGATCTTGGCGTATTTGTCGCTGTAGCACGGCGCGATGCCGCTCTTGGTGGAACCGAAGGCTTTGCCCGCCAGGCGCGCTTCTTCATAGCCGTCCAGCAGGATGTGATACGGCATGACGATGTGTGCTCTGTCACTGACGAGCAGCTTGGGCTGCGGAACGCCCTGCTCCACGAGGCTGTCGATCTCTTCGATCAGCTTCGGGATGTTCAGTGCGACGCCGTTGCCGACGATGCAGGTGGTGCGCTCGGAGAAGATGCCCGAGGGGAGCATGTGCAGCGCGAACTTGCCGTACTTGTTCTTGATGGTGTGGCCGGCGTTGCTGCCGCCCTGGAAACGGATGACGATATCGGCGTTCTCCGCCAGCATATCGGTGATCTTGCCTTTGCCTTCGTCGCCCCAGTTGGCGCCGACGATCGCTTTTACCATAGTTGATTCCTCCTTATTACACGTTGATGTCTGCGGACAGACCGAGCGATTCCTTGTTCTCATCGAGGATCGGCTGCACGACTTCCGCCAGATAATCGCGGGTCTGCAGCGCGGCACAGCCGATGAAGTTGACCGGATCCATGATGGCGTCGAGCTGCTCTTTGCTCATGCCGAACGCCGGATCGGCGGCGATGCGTTCGATCAGGTCGTTCGCGGCGCCCTCCTCTTTGACGCGCTTGCCGGCGGCCATGGAGTGGACGCGGATACGCTCGTGCAGTTCCTGTCTGTCGCCGCCCGCTTTGACGGCGTCCATGAGGATCATCTCGGTGGCCATGAACGGAAGTTCGCTCATGAGGCGCTGTTCGATGACCTTCGGATAGACGACCATGCCGGCGGTGATGTTGATGTACAGCTCGAGGATGCCGTCGACTGCGAGGAATGCCTCGGGGACGGACAGGCGCTTGTTGGCGCTGTCGTCGAGTGTTCTTTCAAACCACTGGGTGCTCGCGACGAGTGCGGGGTTCATGGCGTCGGCCATGACGTAGTCCGCGAGGGAGGCCATGCGCTCCGAACGCATCGGGTTGCGCTTGTAAGCCATGGCGGAGCTGCCGATCTGGTTCTTTTCGAATGGCTCTTCGACTTCCTTGAGGTGCTGCAGCAGACGGGTGTCGTTGCTGAATTTATGCGCGCTCTGGGCGATGCCGCTCAGAACGTTCAGTACGCGGCTGTCCACTTTGCGGCTGTAGGTCTGGCCGCTGACGGGATAGCAGGCTTCGTAACCCATCTTCTGGGCGATGAGGCCGTCCAGTTTTTTTACCTTTTCATAATCCCCTTCGAACAGTTCCAGGAATGTGGCCTGGGTGCCGGTCGTGCCCTTGCTGCCGAGCAGTTTGAGGTCGCCGAGGATGTGGTCGAGGTCCGTGAGGTCCATGACGAGGTCGTTGATCCACAGGGTGGCGCGCTTGCCGACAGTCGTGGGCTGCGCCGCCTGGAAGTGTGTAAACCCAAGCGTGGGCAGGTCTTTATACTTGTCCGCGAACCGGGCGAGCTGCGCGATGGCGTTGATCAGCTTTTTGCGGACCAGTTCGAGTGCTTCGTGCATCAGGATGAGGTCGGTGTTGTCGCCGACGTAGCAGCTGGTCGCGCCAAGGTGGATGATGCCCTTCGCTTTGGGGCACTGCACGCCGTACGCGTAGACGTGGCTCATGACGTCGTGGCGGACGATGGCTTCGCGCTCTTTGGCGACGTCGTAGTTGATATCATTGACGTGTGCCTTCAGCTCTGCGATCTGCTCATCGGTGATGTCCAGGCCGAGTTCCTTTTCGGACTCCGCGAGGGCGATCCACAGTTTGCGCCAGGTCGTAAACTTCTTCTCGGGCGAGAAGATGTATTTCATTTCTTTGCTGGGGTAACGTTCGGAAAGTGGGCTTTTGTATTCTTTCATTGAGTCCTCCATGTATAGAACGCTGGTTTGTGTGCGGCGGGGGCTGTCATTGAAGCCCTTCTCCACCACTTTAGCACATACACAATTAGTATATCATTGCGCACTCAGAGGGTCAACGAATCACAGCTGCGAAGAAGGACCTTGGTGATGCATAAATAAAGAAAGACCACCTTTGCGGTGGTCTTTCCGGAGATGCACGGAAGATCCGGGCAGTTTTTCATTGGAGATGTTTTTGGTGATGTTACTTTTCACTCGGCACATCGTCAGAGATCTGCTTCGCACCGCCATTCTTTTTGAAAACATAGATGTCATAGATGCTTCTGAACAGCATGACGACGAAGACAACCATAGCCACATATCCGCCGATGACCCAGACGTAGTTCATCAGGAGCTGATAAGGAACTGCCATGGCGATGAAGTATCCGACGACAGTCAGGATTACGGTCAGGACTTTGAACTTCATCGACTTATCATCAAAGAAGCGCACACTGGCGGTCCACAGCAGCGGGCAGTTGGATGTGTACATAGCCAGGAAGATCAGAATTGTATAGAACGAAGCGAAAGCGGGAGAGACCATGCGTGCGATGTAGAGGAAGGGGATGTCCAGATCTACGACTTCTGTGATCAGTCCGACGAACGCAAGGCTGACGATGATGGTCGCCAGGCTGCCGAGACCGAGGCCGACGGTCTGGCCCCACATCAGGTCTTTCATTCTTTCTTTTGATCCGAGTTCGGCCATGAATCCGGCGAACCACAGCATGGTGCCGGTTGCCATATTAACACCGGAGAGGAACCAGCTTTCTGATGCTTTCAGATGGTCGATCTGACCGGAGGAAACCAGGTCCATACCTTCTTTCAGACCGCCGGTCGAGATGGAAAAGACCAGCCCGTACACACCTAGAATCAGAGCGACACCAACAAGAATCGGTCCGATCTTACTGATGACGTTGATGATGCCGTCAAGGCCGAAGACGACAGTGATGCAGCTCAGAGCGGCAAGAATGACTGCGCCGATATGGATCGGAATCCCGTACTGTTCATGCAGGGTCGATCCGGCGCCGCTGAACATGACGACAGCGCTCATATAGCAGTAGAAAACCATGAAGTAGTCGATGATGCCGCCAAAGATCTTGCCGCAGTAGTAACGGATCGCATCTGTGCCACCGGTTATCTTTTCTCTGTTGCCGACAATCGCAAAACAATAGTTACCATAAATGAGGACGATAAAACCAACAAGCCTGGCGGGGATCAACCACCAGCCATGGACGGAATAGTACTGGATCAGCTCCTGCCCGGAGGCGAAGCCGGCACCGATACTAAAGGCCACGCAGGCGCCTGCCAGCGTGATCACTTTTTTCCAGTTAACTTTATTATTATCCACGACACTCCTCCTTTAATTAATCAAATGCTAACGGTTAGGTGGGGGGGGTATACCGTTCTTTTTATTCATTTGATGTCATTACTCATCTCCTTTCCTTTCGAGCTGCCTGCCAACAGGACAATTCACTTCACATTCTCTGCAATAAACGACCACAGAACTGGCTTTGCCATATTTGGGGAGATCGAAGTCTCCGTACTGGCGGTTGTTGTCGTTGATTGTCATTTGTTTGTCGCATTCCCAGATGCTGTAGCATCCGGTCCTGCCGGGCAGTTCGGTCTGCCCGTCGTAGTCAGCGGGATCGTAGACCTGTTTTGCAAACGCCTGCTGCGGACATGCCTTGCGGCAGTATTCCCGGCAGTTTTCACAGGGATCCCAGTCGAGCTTGCCTGTGGAGGGGAAATCTTCACTCATGTACATGGCGCGGAGCCGTACGCGGGGGCCGTGTTCCGGGGTGACCAGAATGTTGTTCTTTCCCACGACGCCCAGTCCAGCCATTGCTGCGCTGTCTTTCAGCCAGATTCCGCCTTTTTCCACGTAATAATTCATAGGAAGCGTTTCTATTTCCGGATATGCCGTTTCCATCCATGTGGCAACATTGCGGATGATTGCCATCAGAAAACGGTTGCCGGGCGGATTCTTATGGTCGATCCAAGCGTCCATGTAGATGTCATCTTCCGGGTGATAATAGGCGATTACAAGGACGGATCGTGCCATAGCCGGCCAGGCGACTACGCCTTCCGGCATCCCGGTCTCATTTTCTACTGCCCCATTCCGGTCGATATGAGGGCGCTTTGGGGTCATGATGAAGGAGGGTAAGGATTTTAAATCCTCAACGTTGGCGATTCCCGCTGCGCAGGCACCTTCAGACAGGGCCTTTTGGATGATGCTCTCGGCTGCCTTTCTCTTATCCATTTCAGCGTCTCCTCTCTGACTGCTGCGCTAAACGAAGCAGAATTCGCCGCCGACTCCCTTGTCGAGCGCGCGCTGATATGCGATGGCCGCCACAGCAACATCCATAGCGCCTGTTCCGATCGGGACACATACGATTCGCTGCGAACCAAGATCGCCAATCTCTTTGATCCCGGCACCAATTTCACCGATTGTGCCGAAGATACTCTTTTCAGAGAGCTGGCCGCTGTCGAAGACGTCTACAAGCGCGCCTCTGTGCATGCATTGTTCAATGTGGTCAACGATAATCTTGTCTGCATTCAGAAGAAGCGCATCAGACGCTTCAGTGAAAGACCCCATGGGGAACACGATCTGACCTGGATAAACCATCTCATCGGTTATGAATTTATTACTTCCGTGCGTGAAGGCGATCAGGATGTCAAGATCCGGAGAAGCGACGGCTTCCGGGGTATCGCAAATAGTGATGTCCCCCCTGACGTAGTTCTGCATTTCTTCCTTAAAAGCGGTCATTGCCTCGGCGGAAATGTCATAGATCCGCAGTTGTTTGATATCAAACCGTTTCGCAAATGTTTTGGTCTGCATATGCCCTTGCGCACCACAGCCAAACAGGCCGATGGAAAGATCGCGGCCCAGTCCCTGTCTGAAATAAGTAGTCGAGATAACAGCCTGTGCCCCTGTACGCAAAGTTGTGATATGTTCTCCGTCCATGACCGCGACGTATTTCCCGTCAGCGGCGTTCAGAAGGAAAATCATGGAACTGATAAAGGGAAGCCCCATAGCCGGCCGGCCATGCCAACCGCCGGCCCACTTGAGCCCCGCCATTTTCGTCCAGTCCACATACGCAGGCATGGCATTGATATACGCATCATAACCAGGTATTTCGCCACGGAGATCCAAAGTGACTTTTGTGGGGTTCAGGACAGAACCTTCGCCCATGCCGACATACGTCTTATCGACCGCATCCAGCACGTCATCTAAAGTGATAAGGGTATCGATGTCCTGTTTACTGAGCAATATAGTTTTATCCATCTTTTCATTCCCCCTTTGCACAGTTTTATATATCGTGCACTATAATTAATATATAGTGCACGATAAGACAAATTGCAAGAATATTCGTGCACTTTTTGTGTATATATCGCATTATTTTTGCGATTTGTTGCGTGAAGCGCTTGAATAATTGACTTTTAAGTGGAAGAAATCTACAATTTTAAAGGAAATAAACGGTCGTGACTGCTAAGGAGTGAGACAATGAGCCGGAAAACAATAACGAACCGGGAACAGGCATATCAGGAAATAAAAAGCCGCATTATGAACGGCGAGTACGAGTTCGGAGAGAAATTGAACATCGCAGCGTTGGTGAAGGAATTCGGGCTAAGCAATTCTCCTATCAGAGAAGCGATCGGACTGCTTGAGAACGAATACCTGGTCGAATCGACACCCAATGCAGGCGCCCGCGTGACGGTTATGAACAAAGCGCGGTACCAGAATGCGGCAATTACGATGGATATGCTGCAGCAAGGTGCTTACGAATACTGTCTCAGAACCGGGAAGAAAGAGTTTCTTCTGGAAGTAATGGAGGAATCCCTCGTAGAAGTGCGGCACGCCATGCAAAGGGAAGATAAGAAGGCCTGCCTGGAAGCGAACATGAAATACTGGTGTTCGTTTATCTACGCGACCGGCAACGAGCTGTATGAGAAGATCGCTTCAAAACAGTTTGATTTATACCTGTTGGCGGAGATCTTCAATCACGAAGACGAAACTTTGGATTTTCAGAAAATCATCCGGAGAGACGAGGAACTGCTTCAGAACGTCAGAGATGATGAGCACGACAAAGTCTGCACTTCCATTTTCTCTTATAAGAAGTACCATCGGGAGTGGTAGCTTGTTTGGCATAGCAAGCAGAAGAAGGAAACGAACAACTCATTTCCGAGCTGGCAGTTGACAAACCGGAGGATGTGTATATAATTAGCGATATGTGGGGCTTTTTCGCGGAATCGCCGTGGAATGAACACAATATATAGAAGATAAAGCGATTCCCGGAAAGTGGCATCGCGTCAAAGCACATAAGGAGGAACAATATGAGCATCCAGATCACGGGCAACGCATCCCCGGAAGAAGCGCAGGCATACGTCGATTACCTGCAGGAAAAGTACAACCGCAAACTCGAAAGCCTCGACATTCAGCTCGACGGCGAATTTGCGGACCTGAATTATAAATTTGCCAGCGCTCCGTTCGAGCGGATCCGCCGCATCACCGGGTATCTGGTCGGCACCATGGATCATTGGAACGACGCGAAGAAGGCTGAGGAAGCCGACCGCGTCAAGCACTTCAGCGTCGACGACAACGCCGGCGGCATGGAACAGCTGTAAAACGAAGAGACCGGCACGCACCGGTCTCTTTTTAGTTCACTCCGGCTGCGGGCTTTGCGCCCTGCCAACCAATAGTTTATTCCACCCCTTTGGCTGCCGTGCCCAGCACAGGCCTTAGGGGTGTCTTTTATGTACGGGATTATTCTCCGGATTCATCCTCACCGGTGCGCTCCGGGACGGCCTCGGCAGTGCCGGCCTTGCTGAGTTTTCTGGTGGCTCTGGCTTCGCGGAGGTCTTCGAAGTGGTTGACGACCATGGTCGCGCTGATATCGCCGAAGACGTTGAGGCCGGTGCGGCCCATGTCGAAGATGCGGTCGACGCCGGCGACAAGCGCGATTCCTTCAACCGGCAGACCGACGCTCTGCAGGACCATCGCCAGCATGATCATCCCTGCGCCGGGCGTGCCCGCAGTACCGATCGATGCCAGGATCGCCGTTACGACGATGGTGATCATCTGCCCGAGGGTCAGGTTGATGCCGTAACAGGTCGCGATGAAGACGCAGCAGACCGCCTGGTAGATCGCGGTGCCGGACATGTTGATCGTCGCGCCGAGCGGCAGGACGAAGCTCGCAACAGCTTTGCGGCCGCCCATCTCCTCCGCGCACTGCATCGAGACCGGCAATGTGCCAATCGACGATGTGCTGGAGAACGCGAACGCGAATGCAGGCGCTGCGCCTTTCATGAATCTTGACGGCCGCATTTTGCCAAACGCTGCGACGAAGAATGGATAGACGACGAGCCCCATGATGGCAAAGCAGATGTATGCTGTAATCACGACCATGGCGAGTGAGCCGAGCACTTCCGGCCCGTTGACCGCGATGACAGGAGCGATCAGGCAGAAGACCGCGATAGGCGTAATCTTGATGATGCCGCGCATGACGACCATGAAGACCTCGTAAACGCTGTCGATCCAGCGCATGAACGGGTCTGCCTTCTCCCCCGCCACGATGATGCCGAAGCCGACGAACAGTGCGATGCAGATGATCTGCAGCATGTTCGACTGGACCATCGGGTCGAACAGGTTGGACGGGAAGATGTTGACGAACATCTCGAAGAGAGAAGTCTGTTCAGCGGCGGTCTCATAGGCCAGGTCGGCAACCTCCAGCGTGTGGTACATCCCCTTGAAGAGGTTCGCGAAAACGAGCCCGATGACGAGTGCGATCGCTGTCGTGACGAAGAAGTAGATCAGCGTCCGTACACCAATGGTGCGGATCTTACGCATATCCTGCAGCGACACAACACCGGCGATCATCGACGTCATGACGATCGGAACGACGATGAACTTGAGCAGGTTGAGGAAGACCGTGCCGATCGGATTGAGGTAGTGCTGCGCGAAATCCGCCTGCCCGGTGACCATGAAGATAAGACCGGCCGCGACGCCCAGGCCGAGCGCGGCGAAGATCTGCAGAGGCAGGGAATTCTTGAATTTGTCCAGCATGGTAAGCCTCCCGTTTGATTAGATGATAGACAATTGCTTTTCCCTAGGATATCACATTCGGCGCATTGAAAAAAGTTGCCCAAAGCGGCGCCTTCTGTTATGATATTGCTTGCACGAGGCACGACCCGAGGCAGCCGTGCGGCTTGCCGGACTGTCGTCCCTCCGTGCGCCCAACCCGATAAGGCCCCGTAGCTCAGGGGATAGAGCACTGCTCTCCGAAGGCAGGTGTCGCGCGTTCGAATCGCGCCGGGGTCACCACAAAAGGCCGTTGAAAAGTGTGGGTTTTCAACGGCCTTTTTTGTGTGTCTCAAGTTGGTCTTCGGTCAAAAAAAGTCGCACCGCCCGCCGGAACATGGCAGTATGAAAAAAACACCGTTCAGAAAGCGGAGGAATAAGATGAAAAAGAGCAAAGAATCCAGAGTTCTGTTGATCCTGCTTGCGCTTGTACTGACCCTGTCTTTGCAGACGGCGGGGGTTTTTGGCGTGGAAGATGTGCCGGAGGATGAAGGTGCGCCTGCAGTTGAGACGGACACCACCGGGGAGGAGGTACCGGCAGACACAGAATTGCCGGTCATCGAAGCCGGCGATGAAGAGGCAGACCCCGGGGCAGAGGCGGAAACGCAGCCGGCCGCGGAGGAACCCGCAGCCGCGCCTGCTGAGGACGAATTCCAGATGACGCTCCCGACGGTTTACCTGCACATCACGAGGGGCGATGACGGCAAAGAGGGGCAGGACGCCGTCGATGAGATGAATGCGAGCGAATATCACACCTACCATTGCAGGGCACGATGGATATCATCGTGCCGGAAGGGTTCAGCTACGCCGACAGTGACGCGGTGCTGGAAAGCGTGGAGGGTCTTTCGATGGATATCCGCGGCCGCGGCAATACGAGCTGGGGCGCTGACAAAAAACCCTACAAGATCAAGCTCGACGAAAAAACAAAGATCCTCGGCATGGGCAGGAACAAGCACTAGGCGCTGCTTGCCAACGCTTACGACCCGACGCTGATGCGCAACCGTATCACCTACTGGCTCGGGCGTGTCTCTGGCTGTGCTCATCGGGCTGCTGGCGACCAGCAGGAAGAAAGGCGGCAAATAGAAACGTCTCCTGCCGGATGTTCATACGATGATAAAAAACAGAGAGCAGTTCCTGCGGGGACTGCTCTTTTACGGCAGATTTTCCGCTGCTCAGCTTTCCTGCAACGCGGCGATTCAAAAAACAATGCGATTCTCCCTTAATATTCCCGCGTGTTAGTGATATAATGACCACCGTGATGATAATGGGACGGAATCGGCTCTTTCATCGCACAGGGCAGCGCAAAGGGGCGTTGCCGCAGAAATCAACCAATTATTATTCGAATAACGAAGAGGAGATATCTAATATGGCAACGATCGATCTGACTCAGTACGGCATCACCGGCGCGACCGAGATCATCCACAACCCGTCCTTCGAATTCCTTTTTGAAGAGGAAATGAAGCCCGAATTGACTGGCTACGACAAAGGCCAGATGACAGAACTGGACGCCGTCAATGTCATGACCGGCATTTATACGGGCCGCTCCCCCAAAGACAAGTTCATCGTCATGGACGAGAATTCCAAGGACACCGTCTGGTGGACAACACCGGAATATCCGAACGACAACCATCCGTGCAGTGAAGAGGCATGGAAGGAACTGAGAAAGATGGCGACCGACCAGCTGTCCGGCAAGAGACTGTTTGTCATGGACTGCTTCTGCGGTGCGAACAAAGAGACCCGCATGGCGATCCGCTTCATCATGGAAGTCGCCTGGCAGGCTCACTTCATCAAGAACATGTTCATCCAGCCGACAGAAGAAGAACTCGAGAACTTCGAGCCGAACTTCGTTGTTTTCAACGCCAGCAAAGCGAAGATCGACAACTATGAAGAACTGGGGCTGCACTCCGAGACCGGCGCGATCTTCAACATCACCAGCCGCGAGCAGGTCATCCTCAACACCTGGTACGGCGGCGAGATGAAGAAGGGCATGTTCTCCATGATGAACTACTACCTGCCGCTTCAGGGCATCGCTGCGATGCACTGCTCCGCCAATACGGACATGAACGGCGAGAACACCGCGATCTTCTTCGGTCTGTCCGGCACCGGCAAGACCACCCTGTCCACCGATCCGAAGAGACTGCTGATCGGCGACGATGAGCACGGCTGGGACGACGAGGGCGTCTTCAACTTCGAAGGCGGCTGCTACGCGAAGGTCATCAACCTTGACAAAGAGGCAGAGCCCGACATCTACGGCGCGATCAAGCGCAACGCGCTGCTCGAGAACGTCACCGTCGACGAGAACGGCAAGATCGACTTCGCTGACAAGAGCGTCACAGAGAACACCCGCGTCAGCTATCCGATCGACCACATCAAGAATATTGTTCTGAAGGTCCGCGACAAGTCCGCCGGTCCTGCTGCAGAGAACGTCATCTTCCTGAGCGCGGATGCGTTCGGCGTCCTGCCTCCGGTTTCCATCCTGACGGAAGAGCAGACGCAGTACTACTTCCTGTCCGGCTTCACCGCGAAACTTGCAGGCACCGAGCGCGGCATCATCGAGCCGACCCCGACCTTCTCCGCTTGCTTCGGCCAGGCGTTCCTCGAACTGCATCCGACCAAGTATGCGCAGGAACTTGTTAAGCGCATGGAGAAGAGCGGCGCGAAGGCGTATCTCGTGAACACCGGCTGGAACGGTACCGGCAAGCGCATCTCCATCCAGGACACCCGCGGCATCATCGATGCGATCCTGAACGGCGACATCAAGAGCGCACCGACCAAGATGATTCCGTACTTCAACTTCGAAGTACCGACCGAACTGCCGGGCGTCGATCCCGCGATCCTCGATCCGAAGGACACCTACGCGGATCCGACCGAGTGGGAAGAAAAGGCCAAGGATCTGGCAAGCCGCTTCATCAAGAACTTCGAAAAGTACACCTACAACGAGGCGGGCAAAGCGCTCGTCGCGGCAGGTCCGAAACTCGATTAAGGCGACCGGGAGCACCGCTCTCCAAAAATGAACAAAAACGGGCGCCGGCGTTTTGCCGGCCCCGCATACGGTCCTGTAGCTCAGGGGACAGAGCACCGCTCTCCTAAAGCGGGTGTCGTGCGTTCGAATCGCACCAGGATCGCCAATCAAAACCGTTGAAATTCCAGGAGTTTCATCGGTTTTTTGTTGCTCAATAATCCCCGGCATTTGGGTAAAGAAAAGGCAAAGAAAAACGAAGGTCGCACTTTCGCCGGAACGAGGTATTATTCCGGATCTTTTTCGTGCAGAATAACGAGGATGTCCGGACGTATCTTCTGATATTGCTCGACCCAGTGTTCTTCGAGCGCCGTGGCGACGTTTGCTGCGTCTTTTGCCCGGATCGCTTCGATCAGACCGCTGTGTGCCGTGACGGAACGCAAGCGGTCGTAGCCGCCGGCCTTTTCAACGAGATATTCATACCGGTATGTGTGCGGCTGGAGCTGCCGGAGATACTGAGAAAGGTATGGGTTGGCCGCGATGTCCGCGATCGCGTTGTGAAAAGCCCGGTCGCATTTTAAGAATCCGGCTGTATCGTTCGCCGCGACAGCAGCTTCGCAGCCGCGGTTGAGCTGTTCCAGACGTGCAATGTCGGGGTCGGTGCGTTTTTCGCAGGCCAGCAGAACGATCTGCGACTCGATCGCATTCATCGCTTCGTAAAGGATGTCCGCTTCACTGACGGATATCTGCGACACAAAACTCCCGCGGGCCGGGATGACCTGCGCATATCCGTGTTCTGCCAGCAGCATGAGCGCTTCTCTGACAGGAGTCCTGCTGGTCGAAAA
>JAWRJC010000057.1:0-20805 GCA_040307715.1 Clostridiales bacterium
CACCAGCCCTGCGTGCTGAAGCACATCGAGGCGACGGCTTCTTTCGGCGTGCCGGTCTTTGCGATGACGGTCTTTGTCGCTTTGCAGACGGCGGTCCAGAAGTCCCGCGGATCCTGTTCCGCCCAGCCGATCTTGTCAGAGAAGAGGGGATAGCCTTCTTCTTCGTAGCCGATCAGTGTACCTTCGAGATCCACCAGCGCTGCCTTGACGCCGCTGGTCCCGAAATCGTAAGCCAGGATATACTGTTTCATACTGCCTCCGTTCTTTAAAGGAGCATATGGTGAAAGGCCATCCGTCCCGGGGGACGGATGGCCGTGTGTGCTGATCATTCGGGATGACCGGTTATTCTTTTGGGATCTCATCCACCGCGTCAGCAACTTCGCCGGCAGCGGCTGCTGCGGCAGCCATTGCTGCTTCGTCAGCCTGCTTCTGCTCGAGCGCCTGCTTCTCTTCCGAGGTCAGGATGCCGCGTTCATGGATCTCTTCGATGATCTTCTCGTATTGCGGATCACTCAATCCGAAGAAGGCCTGCGTGATCAGGTGGACAACGAGCAGGATGACCGGAGCCATGATGCCGACAAACAGGAGTTTCGACTTCATGCTCTCATCCATGGACATACCTTCGACATAGCCCATTGCCTGCAGGACGATGCCGAGGAGGAATCCGCCGACCGCGGTACCTGCGGTGAGGGTGAAGCCGTTCAGGGAGTAGATCAGACCGGTCTGGTCACGGTCATACTTCCAAACACCGTAGTCGCAGCACATCGGAAGTTCGATGAAGTAGAAGTTGTAGTACGCACCGGTGAAGAAGCCGCCGATGACGAATACCCAGAACAGGGCGCCGTAGTGCAGGGAATCCTGCGCCGCGCTGAATTCCATGGTCTTGGCCATGACATAGAACAAGACGTAGGAAGCGCCTGTCAGCAGAATCCATGCGAGGTATGCTTTATTGGTGCCTCTGCAGATCTTGATGGACGGCTGCATCGCAAGCGCGCCGATGACCATGGCGATGGTCGTGCCGGTCAGTGCCGGGGTCGCCATCTCAGGTGTTTCGAAGTAATACTCGAAGACGTAGACCAGTGCCGCGTTGCGGAACGACGTTACGATATTCAGGATGACGATACCGATAACGACGATGACCGCCGGTTTGTTCTGGAACAGCTGCGCGAGCTGGGTACCCAGCGGGATACGCTTGCCTTCCTTGGTCTTCTTGATCTCGAGTTCGGGTTTCCACTTGCCGTCCTCAGTCAGCTCGTACTTCTTGGACATCCAGAAGTCGGTCCAGAGGAGGAAGACATACGCAACGTCGATGATCACAGCAGCAATGAAGTAACCCATGTTGCTGCCGCCGAACGCATTGACGATCGGCATGAACATGGCGACTGCAGCGACCGATGCCAGATTGGAAGCAACGGATTTCCAGCCGATCATGTTCGCGCGTTCGCCCTCGTCCTTGGTCATGACGACCAGCTGGCAGTTGATCGGGATGTAGTACAGGGTGTTACCGACTGCACCAAGCATGCCGTAGCCGACGACGACGAAGATCAGGTTGACTGCGAAGGGGGCGCCGTCGATGCAGGTCCATGTCATCGGCCAGAGGATGGCACTGAAGGGCAGGGAGAGCAGCACCCACGAACGGAATTTACCCCATCTGAGGTGGAAGTTGTCGATACACCAGCCGATCAGGATGTCGGTGACGGCGTCGAACATACGGGCACCGAACATGATCGTGCCGGCAAGAGCCGGGCTCATCTTGACGATGTCGGTGTAGAAATACAGAAGATAATAGCCGATGATGATCCAGGGGAACATTGAAACGAAGCCCTGAATACACCAGATGAACTTATCCAGAAGCGGTACCTTCTGGTTCACCAGTGTCGGTGTGTTCTTTTCTGACATAACAGTTTCCTTTCTTTATTCGCTCATTCATTCCAACGAATATCATTGATACGGGTAAAGGATCGCAAGAGTCTTACCATCTCCTTTCACATATCGTATGATGCGCCTGCAGAAGCAGGGACGGCCGCTGTGCGGAACATCAATTAGAAATAATACCTAAAACTATATTGCAAGTATAAAATTGTCTGTCTTTAGTTTAATAAAGAATGAGGGATTAGTCAATATCAGAAAATAGTGAACCGTTTGCTTTCTTTAATCTACGAAGAGGCGGCGGATGTTTCCGGCAAGCATGTCACCGATGGCATTTTCGGAAACGCCGTGTTCTGCGGTCAGAAGAGGGAGATAGGAATCCGCCAGATACCCGAAATAGTGGTTTTCCCAATCAGGCTCAAAAGGCGCTCCGAGAAAACAGCAGACAGTATCCTGGGACAAGACGATGCGGTCCTCATAGCCAAGATCGGCAAGCCGGCTGATCATCTCCATCGTTTCGGCAACGGCCGGCCGTTTTTCGTCGATGCTGCCGAGCCTGTCAAACCCGATGAAAAACCCGTCCTGCAGGATCCGCAGGAGTTTGCTCAGATCGCGTTCACCGCACAGATGTCCGATGACGCAGCGGGATGGGTCCGCACCTGCTTTCAGGAGCAGTTTGGCTTGCTCTTCGGCGAGGATCCCGTTTTCGGTATGTGTATAAATGACGGTGCCGGTACGCTGCTGCGCCAGCGCGGCACCGCGCAGCAGATGCGATTCCATGGCGGTCATGGGGCCATATCCGGTCGCACATTTGATGAACCCTGCGCAGATGCCGGTGTCCCGGATCCCGGCGGTGAGTTCCTGTTCCAGGAGTTCCGCATATTCCCGGACAGCGTCGCCGTGTTTGATGCGGAAATCCCAATAGCCGGGAGCGGACTTGCCGGACGCGTAATACCCCGTTGCACAGAGGATCGTGAGGCCGGTATGCTTCGCGATCTCACGCAGCAGAAGAGGATCCCGGCCGCAGTCGTTCGGAGTCGCGTCGAGGACTGTCCGGAATCCCTGCGCAAGCACGGTCCCAGCCGCCCGGATACCTTTTTCCAGTATTCTTTCCCGCCGGACACAGCCGGGGTGGGAGAGAGCAGCGTCAAAGCCGGGGTATCCGAAGAAGAAGTGCTCGTGAGCGAGCGTTCTGCCAAGTTGCTCCGCCCGTACCGGGCCTGTCACGGTCTGTACCATCGTATTTCCTCCCTGCATCAGGACTGCGGAACCGGTCGTTCTTTGCTTTACCACTTTATAACACATTTTCGCGGGGCTGAGAAGTTGCCGTCTGCACGACCGAGGAGAGGCAACGGGGGAAGGGCCCGTACAAATCCGGTCACGACGGTTTTTCAACGGATTACAGAGCCTTGTATAACCGCTATAAGGATTGACAATTTTCTGAAAAGGAATATCATAAAAATATACTCGGAATATAAAAACGGGTAACAGATCCGGCTGTATCCGCAGATCGGAGCCAACCTATTGTAAGATAATAGGAATAGGACTTTTTTTTACCGGCAGTCCGGCTGGCTTGCAGACGGCACTGCAGATACCTTTTTCCGGCGGGCGGATCACGGATGGAGAGTTTGCATCTTGTTGTCATTGATGGAAGGAGGATGAAATGCAAGAGCAAAACGTCATTCTCGATCAGAAGAAATCGAAGATCCCTCTTGTGGATAAGATCATCTGGTCTTCGACGGGATTCCTGGCATCCCTGCCGTGGGTCATCGTCGGCTATTATCTGCTGTACTTCTACACAGACATCGTCAAGATGAACCCGGCACTGGCCGGCACCATCATCTTCGGTGCCCGCATGTTCGACGCCGTCACCGATATCCTGATCGGCTGGTGCATCGACAACTTCCACTTCAAGTGGGGCAAATACCGTTCCTGGGTCCGCTTCGCGATTCCTGCGAACATCATCCTCTGGCCGATGGTATGGGCATCCGTTGAAGGCGCAGGCGCACTGAACCTGTTCTTCTCGATCCTCGGCTACGGCTGCATGGGTGCGATCGGTTCCACACTGTACTACATCCCGACCAACTGCCAGCTGATCGTCATGACCAAGGACGAGGGCGAAAGAGCGAACCTGGTCGCTTGGAAAGGTGTTGCAGGCAACCTGGCATCGGTCTTTGCGGTCGCGGTCTTTATGCCGATCGTCAACTTCTTCGGCGGCGGCCACTTCGGTTTCTTTGCCGGTGCGGTCATCATGCTGATCCCGCAGGTCCTGATCCTGTGGCTCGACTACCGCATGGCCAAGAAGTACGAACTCAACGAAGACGGCACCTGGAAAGCGGAACTCGAGATCAAAAAGGAAGCCGGCAAGCGCATCCCGCTGGTCAAGCAGCTGGCTGAACTGTTCAAGAACCGCCCCGCGGTCGTCGTTGTCGTCGGTATTTTTGTCATGAACATCGTCATGGCATTCCGCAACTCGGTCGCGGTCTATGTCTTCAACTACTACTTTGAGCAGCCCGACATGGCGACACCTGCTCTGACCGTCATGACCATCGCTACCTGTCTCGGCGCATTCCTGATGCAGCCGGCGATCAAGATCATGAAGGATACAAACCGCGGCTATGTCATGTGGACATTCCTGACAGCGGCGGTCTACATCCTGTTCTGGGCACTGTGCCGGTACATGGATTTCGCGGCTGCGCAGGCATCCCTGCACTACGGCCTGCTGTTCTGGCTGTTCGCGCTGACCGGCCTCATGTGCGGTGCATACTACAACTTCTGCTATGTCGAACTCGCTATGGTTGCTGACTATGGTAAGTGGAAGTATCACCGTGACCAGTCCGGCCTGATCTACTCCCTGAACGGCTTCTCGCTCACAGCGGCAACGGCGCTCGGCGGATTCTTCCTCGGCATCGCGCTCAACAACATGGGCTACGAGGAAGGTATCCAGATGGATGCGGCGATGAAAGCGGGCCTCCTCTGGGTCGGCCTGATGATCCCGTCCTTCCTGACGATCGGCCACGCTGTGCTGCAGATGTTCTTCGGTCTGACCGACAAGCAGTACAAGGTCGTCAAGGCGGAACTCGATGCGCGTGAAGCGGAAGAAGAAGCACTCCGTGCACAGGGCATCGACGTGACCGATATGGCGAATGCGGAGATCGCGGACGTCGCGGCGGCGGAAGCAGCGGCTGTCGAAGCTGCAGCGGAGGCAGTCGAAGAAGTCGTCGGCGATGCGGCAGAAGCTGTGGAAGAAGCAGCTGAAGCTGCTGAAAAAGCGGTCGACGAGATCGTCGAATAACTGTCTTTGAGACGAAAGGGTGAAAGGAGGCTCGCCTCTTTTCACCCTTTTCTTTATGACACCACCCTGTCCGCGCAGGGCATGGCGGTGACAGGAAAAAACAACTTCAACTGCCTGATAACACGGCTGCAGGGATCAGCCGGGAAAGGGGTTAACAATGAACGAATACATTCTCGCTTATGACTTTGGAACAAGCGGCGTCAAAGCAGCGCTCGTCGACTTTGAGGGGACTCTGCTCGGGTACGAGGAGGTCGGCTATCCGCTGATTTCCGAAGCGGTCGGCTACGCGGAGCAGGATCCGGTCCAGTACTGGGATGCAGTATGCAAAGCGACCCGTACCGTCATCGGTAAAGTCGGTGTTGCCGGAGAGGACGTCGTCGGCATGTCCTTCGGCACGCAGGGCATGGGCATCATTCCGGTGGACGAGGACGGCAATGTGCTGTACAACAACATCACGTGGGTCGACAGCCGTGCCAGAGAGCAGGCGGACCGCATGAACGCGAAGGCGGGCGAGAACATTATCGATGCCAGTGACGTATTGCCAAAGGTCATGTGGCTCAAGCAGTACCGGCCGGAAGTCTACGACAAAGCGAAGTATATCCTTGGCTGTACCGGATATCTGAATATGAAGGCGACGGGCAAGATGACCACGGACTTCACAGACGGGCAGGGACTGTACGCCCCGGATAAGGACGTCGAGAAGATGTTCTACAATATGTACGATCTGGCGGAACTGGATACGGCCAAAGTGCCGCCGCTCATCCCGACCGGCGGCTTTGTCGGCAACCTGACCGAACAGGCAGCGGAAGAACTCGGCGTGACCACAAAAGTCGAGGTCTACATGGGGGCTGTCGACGTCACCGTTGCGGCGGTCGGCGCGGCGTGCTGCAAAGAGGGCGATGTCCATCTGTATCTCGGTACATCCGGCTGGATCACAGCGATGATCGGACCGAAGTTCCTGGCGGATACCAGCACCGGCATCTACCAGCTGCCCGGCCTTGACATCAACAACCTGATCTACGGCGGATGCGTACAGTCGGCATGCCTGGCATTCAACTGGACGATCGACAACTTCTACCGCAAGGAAAAGGAAGAACTCGGCGGCGGCGTCTTCGAACTGATCGAGAAAGACATCGAGAACATTCCACCCGGCTCCAACGGCATCATCGCCAGCCCGTGGCTGATGGGAGAGCGCTGCCCGATCATGGATGAGAAGACCAAGGGTGTCTTCATCGGTGTCAGCAACCTGACAGACCGCGCGGATCTCGTCAATGCGATGCAGGAGAGCATCGGCTACAGCCTGCGCATGCAGATGGATTATTATAAGAATGATACCGGCAAGTGGCCGAAGAAGATCGGCTCCATCGGCGGCGGTTCACTGAGCGATCACTGGATGCAGATGATGGCGGATATTATGGGCACACCAGTCTACCGTCCCGCGAACTGCCGGCATTCCGGCGCGATCGGCGCAGCGGCCATCGTTGCGGTCGGTATGGGACGCGTGGGCGTCAACGAAGTCGACAAGTTCGTGCAGGTAGAGAAGACCTTTGAACCGGATCCGGAAAGAGTCGCCATCTACAATGAGAAGTACGAGACCTGGAAGAAGCTCTATCCGGCTCTGAAGGATCTGTTCGCCGAGATGGCAGAGTAATGCGTTTCTTATGAATTAGCAGTGAGGAGGAATCGCTATGACTTTGCAGGAAGCAAAAGAATTCATTATCAAAGTGGTACAGGCAGAAGACCGTCTCGATATGGTCAACACCTTTGAGGGAAATGTCTCTATGCGGATCGGTGAGACATATCTGATCACCCCGTCGCAGGTCGATAAACAGCTCATGACACCCGAGATGATCGTAGAGACGGACGGCGAGGGGAATATTCTCAATCCGGAAAACGGGATGAAGCCGTCTTCGGAACTGAAGATGCATCTGCAGGCATACCGTGTGCGGCCGGACATCCATGCGGTCATTCACAACCACAGCGCCTATGCGACCGCCTTTGCGGTTGCGGGCAAACCGATCGCACCGAAGGGGTTTGCGGAAGCGATGGAGATCTTTGAAGAGATCCCGATCGTCCCGTACGGCACGCCCGGTACGCAGGCGATCGCCGACGGGTTTGCAGCAACGCTGCCGGATTTTAACGCCGTATTGCTTGAAAATCACGGCGTCCTTTGTGTAGGACCGCCTCTGGACCTCGCCTTCACGGAAGCCCGCGCGGTCGAAAAGATCGCCAAGACCATGATTATGGCAGAACTTCTGGGCGGTGAAAAGCCGATTGCAGAAGACCAGCGGCCGGCGCTCACCGCCATTGCGAAGAACATAAAGAAGATGATCGTTGCGGGCGGTCTGGCGATCAATGAACAGGAAAAAGCAGAAGCGGGCAAGTAAGCGATTCTCCGGAAAGGACAGAAGATGGCAAGATATGACACAATTATTTTCTGCGATTTCGACGGAACGATCACAACGGAGGAGACTTTTGTCGGCACACTGATGCGGCTGTGTGAGGAGAAAGACCTCTACGAATGGTTCGGCAAGTTCCAGCGCGGAGAGATCACACTCCGCAAATGCACGGAAACGCTTTTCTCACTGGCGCCGAGCAGCAACTGGCCGAAGGTGGAAGAATATGCGAAGACCGTCAAGATCCGCCCCGGCTTTTCAGAATTCCTTGACAAGGCTAAAGAGCTGGGCATCCCGGTCGTCGTGATCTCTGGCGGTGTGCGCAGCATGCAGGAGGGGATCCTTGCGCCGTACATGGACCGGATCGATGCGTTCTACTCGTGCGATCTTGACATCAGCGGCGAGTATACTGTCTTCACCAGCAAATATGCGGACGAAACGCACAACATGGACAAGGTGAAGATCATGGACATGTATGACTACGGCAAAGCCATTGCAGTCGGGGATATGGCGTCCACTGACCTGGCGATGGCGCGGAACAGCGATCTGATCTTCGCCCGTGACGAACTGGCGGCGTTCCTTGAAGAGGAGGGGACGGAATTCTATAAGTGGGAGACATTCTTCGATATCATTCCGCATCTATCCTGATCATCAACTTGAAAACTAATAAAAAGACCGGCATGCAGATCTGCGCATGCCGGTCTTTATTTTGCCTGAGAAACCTATTTTGCCCGGATCGGGTCGATGATCTGATGGAATCCGCGGTCTATAAGGTCTTCCTGGGCGAAGATGAAAATCTCCTGTCTGAGTCCGCAAATCAGGAACCCGATGGCTTCCGCATCTGTATCCTCCCTGAATTCGCCGCGTGCAACGCCGAGCTTGACAAGATCGATGAAAAGCTGCTCGATCTCGCCGAAGAAGGTGTCGTCATGGTCTTTCATGGCGATTTCCAGGATCCTGACGCTGATCTTTCTGTTTTTGAGGGAATCCTCAAGCCATTCCTGAAAGGTGCCGAACAGGATCTTTTCGATGCTGTCCTCAGGAGAGAAACGCAGGTTGACGACTTCCGCCAGGTCTTCGTATTCCCCGTGGGCGATCGCCCGGAGCAGATCGTCCTTGGTAGGGAAGTAGTTGAAGAAGGTGGCATAGGAAATATCAGCCGCTTCGGCGATCTCGCTGACAGAGGTCTCGTCGTAGCCCTTCTCTTCAAAGAGCGGCTGTGCGGCGCGGATGATGGTGAATTTCTGATTTCTTTTTTTGCGTTCCCGGCGGGAAAGGACCGCAGGGTCCTCAGCCGGGATATCGATGATGGGTTGATGTCTCATAGAATGCCTCAAATATTACTAATTCAATATTACTGAAAAGAGCGAAAGTCGTCAAGGAAAGCACTGCAGTACCGTGGTTCCGGTCAGATGAACAATTATTGGGTGTGCGCAAACAGACATTGGTTGTAAATAATTGTAAATAGTTTCTGGAAATGTATACTCAAGTCAAAGGTATAGATAATTAGGCGTGGTATACGCTTGTTTTACATAAAACCAAATTTGTTCAACTAAATATTAAGGAGCAAGCCATGAAACGCAAGAAGGTTACGGCAATCGCATTGGTCGTGGTAATGGTATTCCAGTTCTGTTTGTTTTCCTCACAGGGGGCGTGGGCCGACCAGAATAGTCCGGCCGGTGATACAGTGACAGAGGAAACAAGTCCCGGCGATCAGGCAGAGGACATAGGGACTGGTGAGGGGACGGAAGAGACCGCCCCTGATGTTGTCGTGCCTTCATCCGAAACAGAGGACAGTGAGCCTGCTGACGATGGTACGGCGGATGATACGGGCATCTCTGACGAGCCGGATAACAGTGGACAAAGCGGTGCCGAACCGCCGGCATCCGATGAAAAAACCGCACCCGAACCGGCGGCAGCACAAACAGATGACGAAGCTGCAAAGAAAGACGATGCACCGGGAGATGGGGCAGACTGCGCTGTTAACGGGAAGGTAAAAGCCGTTCAGGTGCAGGGGAAGGCTGCAGGCAGCAAAGCGGCGGCAAAAGAGGCCTTAAAAGCCGATACGGACCTCTCTGACAAAGAGATCAACGATGCTGTTGACGACCTTTTTGCAGCGCCGCAGGCCGGCACGCTCAAAGCGGAGAACGTGCCGCGTCAGGGAGACGGCAGCAATATCGAGAGCATCGAAGCAAAGTGGGTGACGGAAGATACTGTCGACAATACACCGGAGAATGCCGAAGAGGATGAGAAGAAGGCAGCGGATGCGCTTCTTTACGTGCGACCGTCCGGTGATGAGAACCAGACCGTTGTACTGAAGATCAATTATGCGCTTTCCGGAGAACACAACTATGCGCCGGGCGATGTCACGATCACGATCCCGGCATACATATTCAAGACGCGCGACGGTAAGAAGACCGGCGTGCTGACGATACCTTATCCGGAAGATCCTTCGTCTGCAAAGGAATTCAACTGGAAACAGATCGGAGATACGTACGTCCTTACCAATACACGCAATATGAGTGCTGCGACGAAGGGCTTTATCGAGATCTCGATCGAAGGGATCAGGCCCAGCGATATGGTGGACATGGGTGTTTCCGATGAATTCGACGCCTATATCGAAGTTGTGACGCATAAAGGCAACACCATCGCGGCGAGATCGAACGCGCTGAAGGCGCAGTTCGATACGCAGGCGGAAATCAAAGACGTATCAAAACGGGCAACAGGATCCGTACAGACTGTACCGGCGGATCAGATCCCCGCTTCGCAGCGCATCGAAGGGGAGAAAGAGTATGTTAAAGTCAACTGGTACGTATGGGGAAATATCCAGTCCAATACGAAATACACACTGGACCAGAAGGATACTTTGCCGGTCGACAAAGTCGTTGCAACAGTGACAAAGGACGGCAAAACCATCGAGCTGACGGAAAAGGACATGCAGGGCTTTATCATCGGCGCGGCCGGCGGGGACGGAACAGAGCTGGTGAAAGCGGGCACTGTGAGCACAGCCGATGGCACGACGCCCTATTATTCTTATGCGACTGCCTATCCGGCGAGTCTGTTTGAGGCAGACGTGGAGTATACGTTCCACAACAGTATCGAATGCAAAGTGACGGAGTTCGATCCTAAAGCCACTGTGACCAATCCGAATGTCAATTCCGGAGAAGACGGGCAGAAGGTTACAGTGAAAACGGCTGAGGCAACGACTGTCTGGTCCTATCAGGAGCCGGAGTGGAATAATCCGGAGGGCCATTTCATGGTCGTCAAGAACGGCAACGATGATACTGCCGGGAACAACCGGACACATAAAGCCAGCTGGGGCGCTCGTCCGGATCTTCATCTCTGGAGTCTTGGCGAGCGTGCGGATGGATGGTACGGGCTCTATCCATCCGGTATCAACAATCTGCAAAAGGCATATGAGAAAGACAGGAAGGATGGGAGCATCCGTCTTTCCTATACCATCGACAGTGTCGGATATGTCATGCCGTGGATGTTCAACGGCGATGCGGCTGACTGGGAAGAGGGCAATGTCCCTGCCCGGCTGAGCAGAAACTATACGAACCCTGTTACCATGATCACCGCGGATACCGGTGTCAGTTTCGGACGCGGAGGCGATCCGCTGACGCTCGGTACGGATTATACATTCCGTTCCATAGAGTTTGCGGGCAATCCATACGTATATACAGGTATTCCCCGTAATATCAACGCAGACGGCAGTTTTACAGCAATGAACGCCGGGGACGGTACGTTTGAATACAGCAAAGATAATGATACCGCGAACTGGCCGGATATCACACTGCAGATCCAGCTGGATGACGAATGGGTAGATTGGGCTTCTGCCAGCTGGAAGAGCGGCAGCCTGACTGTGACTCCGTTGGATGAAGATGCGGCAGTCAGCGGAACCGTTGTCGGCGTGCCCGCAGAAACGCAGAATTTCCGCACTGTCGTGACCCTGCAGAATACACCGGATGATGTGACGGACAATAAGGCGATCCAGGCAGGGATCGATTATGATGTCAGAGTTGTGATCGACCTTAAGAGTTCCGACAGGGTCATGGAGATCGTCAACAAAGCGTTCGGTACGGAAGACGCACCGGTCATGACACCGTCTCTTTCCGTCTGGAACAACACCAATATGAAGGCCTATGTGCTGGAAGCGGAAGATGTGACGGAGGACAGCGCTGCGATCGTCGATATCGACAAAGACGGCTACGATGTGATCCGCGGGTACACAGCGGACACGATGGTCTATCCGACCAAGTCGTCCAGTCACAGCAGCGCGGATGTAGACTATGAAAAGGGCATTTCCACGATCCACTACAGCGCCAAGGTGGAAGTGAGAAGCGTCATCAATGATAAGAAGACATATGAGCAGGCGATCCGGGATAAGGTCATCCTGCCCGAAGAACACGCCGTATGGAGAGATCTTCTGCCGCAGGGTGTCGCACCTGTGATGTCCACGGTCAGAGGCAGGTCCGGCGATTCCGTGACGAATGCCTATACGATCGAAAACTATAAAGAGAGCGGACGCACGCTGCTCGTCGTCGAGATGGATCTGACACCTGTTGCGGAACGCTACTGGTCCGGAGAACTCTATTATTATGAGGATGCGCCGACGATCTCGTTCGACGCGGTATACAACAACGAATATGCCAAAGACTACGGCGACTATCTGCACAATGTCATTTCCTATGAGAGCGCGAACGATCAGTTCGGTACGGTAGATGAGTACACGGGCGAACCGGATGATCCCGGGAAAGAGGATCACAACAACATCTCCACCGAGCGGGCTTTTGCGGACGATAAAGAACTGGCAGCAATGACCGGACTTGATCCGGACAGAGAACCGCAGGAAGCGGGCGGTGAGATCAATAGTTTTGTCTATGCGGGGACATATACACAACTCAATGTCCTGTCTGCCGGCCGTGCATCTCTATGGAAAGAAGTCATGGTCAACAATGACGGTTGGTGGTCCGAAGGCACATACTACGGTAACAAAGCGGCAAATGAACGGCTTGTCTACGAGGGCGGGCAGTATGCGTACCGGCTGCGTATGCAGGCAGCGGATGAGACGATCTGCAAAGATATGATCATCTACGACTCCCTCGAAAACTTCCGGGCGGTTGCCGGATCGAATGACGATATCGATGACGGTGCGCCGACATGGCAGGGCACGTTGGTCAGCGTCGACACCGGGCAGCTCACTGCAAAGGGCTGTGCGCCGGTGGTTTATTACAGTACCATTGAGGATCTGCAGCTGTCTGATGAAAACGACCCGCAGAAGGGCAACGCCGTCAACATGGATCTGACAAATGCGGAGATCTGGACCAAAGCGTCCGAGTACAACGGTGATCTGCGTGCTGTCAAAGCGATCGCGATCGACTGCTCGAAGAAAACGGACGGCAGCGATTTCAGCCTGGAACCCGAAGAGTCTGTCATGGCCATCGTCAACATGCAGGCGCCTTCCGGAACCGATGCGCGGACGTATATCTCGCAGTCCGGCGTGTGGGGCGACAGTGCGCAGGCATACAACAACGCGTATCTTACCTGTACGACGATCGATACCAAAACGATGCAGGAAGATGCGGACAACTTTGTCCGCAAGGATTATACAAAGGTCGGCCTGAAGGAATACGGCATCGATGTCACGAAAACCTGGCGGGATGATGATGACCGCGACGGCATCCGGCCTGAGCAGGTCATATTCGATCTCTACGCGAACGGCAAACTCGTCTCCGGCGAAAACTGTGAAGTTGAATGGATGAAAGAACTGGGGATCCAGCCACTGGTCCTGCCGATCGAAGAACTGGATGAGGAAGGCGTTCCGACCGGGAAAGTCAGCTGGGAAGGACATTTTGCCAACATTCCGTACACGGATCCTGCCGGCAACAAAATCAACTACTCTGTCAGAGAACGGCCTGTGGAAGGCTATACAGCAAGCAGTCAGATCAAAGACAGCGGGTATGCGTTCTTTAATACCCATGAACCGGAACGGACCGATGTGCACGGAGAAAAGACCTGGAGCGGAGACACAGAAGAGGTGCGTCCCGAAAAGATCGTTGTACAGCTCTTTGCGAATGGCCGGTTTGTCCGGCAGCAGACGGTAAAACCGGACGAAAGAGGCACCTGGTCGTATGTATTTGAAGATGTTTATAAGAATGAAAAAGGCGAACCAATCGAATACTCGGTCGTAGAACAGCCGGTCTTTGGGAGCGGCTCGATCGATTCATATCAGCCGGAATACGGCGAGTATGACGAACAGACCGGCGATCTTTCTATCATCAACGTCTACCATCCGTATGGTGATCTGAAAGTCAGCAAGCAGATCAGCGGAACGACGGAAGTATCCGCAAAGCAGAGATTCGACTTTACCTTCGAATTCACGCGGGGAGAAGGGGATGAGACAGCACCGGTCCTCGGTGAGTTTGAGTACAAAATCCTGGATAGCGAAGGGAATGCTGTGGAACCAGCCGAAGGAGAAACGCGCAGGCTCAGCAACGGCGATACCGTCAGCATCACGGGAGGTCAGAGCATTGTCGTCGCGGAACTGCCGGAATACGTCCATTACAGTGTCACAGAGGCGGAAACTGAAGGCTTTACCGAGGTTGGCGGCGGCGGCAGTACAGGTACGATCAAACCAAACACGGTCAACAATGTCAGTTTCCATAACGAATATGAAGCAAAAGGACAGATCAATCTCGAGGCAACCAAGATCCTGAAAAACCAGCAGCTCAAGCGGTATCAGTTCCGCTATGAACTGTACGAAGTGACAGAGAACGAGGACGGAACGACCAGCGAACGGCTCATCCGCACTGCAGCGAATGCGCGGCCGGACAGCGAAACAGGCACCGTATACCGGGAAGACGGGACGGTCGATTACTCCGAAGCGGTCGCCACATTCGGTGCGATCCGCTACACGCAGGAGGATCATGGCAAAACGTTCCGCTACAAGATCGTGGAGGTCAACACCAATAAACCGGGATACACCTATGACGACGCTGTCTGGTATGTCGATGTCGCTGTCACGGACAACGGGGACGGAACACTGTCGATCGTGCCGACCTATTATAAAGACAGCGAAGGCAGCAGTGAAAACAGCGAAGAACCGGAAGGGTCATCTGAAGCAGTCTTTACCAATGAGTACAAAGCGAACGGAGAAATCGTCCTGCGTGCATGGAAAGACCTGCAGGGCCGCTCTCTGACAGATGGAGAGTTCACGTTCGAACTGCTCGATGAGAAGGGGAAGGTCATACAGACCAAAAGCAATACTGCGGACGGCAGTATCGTGTTTGATGCGATTTCATATAACGAAACAGACATCGGGAAGACCTATCACTACGCCGTGCGCGAAGTGCCGGGCAGTGATGCGGCAGTAAACTATGATGACACGGTCTTTGGTTACACCGTTGAGGTACTTGATAATGAGGACGGCACGTTAAGCACCAATCAGGGATTTGCTTCACCGATCCTGAGCGAACAGGACTGCGACACCTGCGGCGGTAATCGCTATACGGTTGATGATAGTCGGCCATATGTCGTGTTTGGTCCTCTTAGTCTTGGGAATTCTGAGGGGCGTTATTTTGTCAACACTTCTTATGCAAGTATGGCTGGACCTGAGCTTCACTATTATATTTGTTCAACCAGAAACACTGACATGTCAACTGCAATCGTTTCCGGAACGCTTTATTGGAGCAGTGGCAGCGGTAACACCAAAGAAATCCTAGAGGTCTTAAATGTGACAGCTGACATACTGTCCCGGTCCGATTCTTTGGGAGACATTGACGTAGTAATGGGGTATCGCAATCCTATCTTGAGCGATGACGCGGATATTGTTCAGGAGTCCAATGTCCGTACCGTGTTGTCAAACGGTGGGTTCTACGATCTGATTGAAACCAATAATAGTTGGGGAACAGAATACTATCTTGCCAAATACCCTGCTTGCGGGGCATGCAAAGGGACGGGTAAAACGTTAGATATAACCGGCTGGAATACAGAGGAAGGTGAACTGCCGGTATTTGTAAACACGCTCAAGCCGGGTTCGCTTGCCGTGTCTAAATTTGTGACCGATGCTGAGAATGCAGATCCAAATCAGGAATTTAAGTTTAAGGTCAAACTGATTGGGGAAGGCATTCCGGACGGTGAGATGGAGTATGAACTGTCTCAGACTGCAGACCCTGCGGATCCTGCCGGTGAGGGAGAAAACGGTGATGATCATTCAGGCAATGAGCCCGCAGACAATCCTTCTTCGGACGGTGCCGGCACGGGAGCTGATGAGGATCCGGTTGGTCATTTTTCGCCGGATGACATTTTCAATGGAACGTTTGGCCGGTACGGAAAGAGCTGTGATTATGCCTGCAGTAAAGATGGTGTTCTGACCATCTGGCCAACGGATGGTGAGGAAGGATACTTGTCCCATGAGGACGGCGGCTTCTTTAGCAGAAGCATAAACGGGGACCCCTATAAGTATAGAGATAGTGTGAAAAAGGTGGTGGTAAAACCCGGTGTTAAAGCTGAGGGCAAAGCAGCTGAGAATCTGTTCAGTGGGCTGAGGTATTGTACAGAAATAGATCTCACCGGACTCGACACTCGTGGTGCAACCAGCATGAACGGGATGTTTTGGATGGCTAATGGAGGTAATGTTCAGCCGCATCTTAAGAGTATTACGTTTGGTGAGAATTTTGATACATCGAGTGTCACCAGTATGAGAAATATGTTCGCATATGCGCCATTGACAAGTATTGATGTCAGCGGATTCGATACTTCGAATGTCACAAGCATGTCCAGCATGTTCATCGGGTGCTCTGAACTGACCAGTCTGGATCTGAGCAGTTTCGATACTTCAAAAGTGACGACCATGGACAATATGTTCTGTCAGTGCAAAAAACTTGAAATACTGGATATTTCGAATTTCGATACATCTCAGGCCAGTATGTCCGATTTCATTAAAGACTGGATGGGCGGAAAGACGCCAATCAAGCAGATCGTGCTGGGGGACGGATTCCAGTTCAAAGGTGACTGTGTGCTTCCAACGCCCTCCGGATCCGTGTATACGGGAAAATGGGTCAATAAAGACGTTGATTATGGAGCGTTTACTCCTGAAGAACTCAAGACACAGTATAACACTGCCGCGATGCCCGGAACGTGGGTATGGGAGAAAAAGCCTACCAAGTATACCGTTAAGTTCACAGCGGAAGAGTCTCTGGGCTCTATGCGCGACAGGACGTTTGAGGCTGCGGAAGAGGCGACCCTTCCAAAGAACGGTTTCTATAGATTTGGCTATCAATTTGATCATTGGGACGACGGCAGCGGGAATACGTATTTGGATGAGGGCACTATCACCGCCAATACGTACCAGATTGGTGACACCGTGACTTTGAACGCTGTATTTGAGCCAATCGACACAAAGGTCAATATCAAAGATGGTGAATTTGAACTCACTCTGCATGGCAATGAGAAAGCAACCTTTGATAATCTGCCTGCAGGCACCGCGTATCAGGTGTGGGAAGAAACACCCGACGGTTGGGTGCTGATCGAGCAGAGCAATATCTCCGGTATGATCGAGCCGCTTGAAACCGCGGAAGCGCAATTCACTAATAAGTATCAGCCAGGTATAGCGACCGCGCAGTTCTCCGGGATCAAGACCCTGGACGGGCAACCTGCCGGGGCGGGAGCGTATTCGTTTACCTTGAGAGAAGAGAGGAACGATGGCGGTATGGTCACGATCCTTGGTGATGAGGGTGAAACAGAAACCGCATTTCCACTGACTGTCACCACACAGGAAGGGGGATTCATTCAGTTCCCGGTCATCGTATATGATGATCAGGACGTCGGTACACATGAGTATGTCATTGAAGAAGTAGACGCTGATAATGATGCGATCGACTATGATACTCATAAAGAGAAGGTTGTCGTCACGGTGAAGGACAATGGCGACGGGACCCTGTCGTCTGAGGTCACCTATGATGATGACGGGATCAGATTTGCCAACAGAACGCGCCCCGGAGAGCTTCGGATCACCAAGGCTGCGGAAGGAGCAACCGATGCAAACAAAGATGATATATTCACATTTAAGGTGACGATCTTTAACGAAAAAGGTCTGCCGCTGACAGACGGAGAATCCGTTTACTGGTACACGACCGATAAGAAAGGGAACCTTGTGTCGAATACAGCCGATGCAGAACCCGGCCGGGAACAAGAAGCCGCAGCCGATGAAACCCCGCTTTTCAAAAAGAGCGTTGCAGAGAACAACCTTGACGAACAGTTCAGATCGGCTGCAGACACTGCTGCGGAAGTGCCATTTGCTGTACCTGCAGCTGCCTTGCCGAACGTTGAAGGATATCCCGGGGATGACGCAGTTGTTTCTGTAAGCGGGACTTCCGGGACAGTCGATTGGGCGATTTACAGCGACGGGACGATGGTATTCCGTCCTTCAGACGGCAGTGAAGGTACCATGGACAGCTGGCAGCATCAGACAGATAGATACGGCAGACTGGTAGACACATCACCCTGGGCGAAATACAAGAGCCGGATCGTACGGATCAAGGCAGAAGGAAAGATCCACGCTGGAGTCTCTGCACCGGCGATGTTCCATTCCTGCACCAATCTTGAAGAAGCAGATCTCGGGGGATTCGATTTCTCAAAGACTGAGGACATGAGATATCTGTTCAATGACTGCAACAAGCTCACAGCGGTTGATGTGAGTGATGTCGAAACGCCTTCGCTGATCAAAGGAGACCATCTTTTCACGAACTGTTCTTCGTTGCAGAGTGTGGAATTCCCGGGATTGCAGCTGAAGGAAGGGGGAGAAGGCTGCACGGTCGCTTCGCTGTTCTACGGGTGCTCCTCTGTTGAGTATATCGATATCAGCGGTCTGGATATGACAGTGATCGCGAGCCAGAACACAAGGAGAATCGGCAATGTTAATGCATACACTATATTGAACATTGGCATGGCGTCTATGTTTGGCGGATATACGACTCATTATAATCCGAGTAATTATGGATGGGATGAGGAAGAGGTCGGTACATGCGAGTCTCTGCGGGCGATAAAACTAGGGCCCGGATTCCTGTTCGACACCTTTGCTTTCCAGGTGAATCCTAGCGACTGGCAGAGCACCATTGCACGCAAGCTCGTTCTGCCGACTCCGCCTGAGGATATTACTACCGGCAAGTGGGTCCGTGAGGATGGTGCGTTCGATGCCAAAACACCGAGAGAACTGGCGGATGGATATGGCCAGGCATGGGCCGGTACCTGGGTATGGGAGATCGATGATTCCAAGGGGGTTGTCAGATTTGATGCGAATGGCGGCTATACAACAGCCGAAAAGATCATTGCCGACAATGCCGGCCAGGAAGTGGCGATTCCGGACGATACAACGACAACACGTCCCGGCTATACGCTGAAGTCCTGGAATACGAAAGCCGACGGCAGCGGAAAAGCATATGTACCGGGAACAACGGCTGCTGATGTTGTGGTCATGAAGGATATCACAACACTTTATGCGCAGTGGGTCCCGGAAACAGCAGGACAGTGTGAGGTGCAATACTATCTGCAGAACCGTTCGCTTGACGGGTATGATCTGGCCGGCACGAAAATGATAACGGGAGAACCGGGCGAAGAGGTCACTCCTGAAGTGCCTGCATACGCGAACTTTGTATCGCCTGATGCACAGACTGTTACGCTTTCCGATAAAGAAGGTGTCGTTCTCAAGTATTATTATGACCGGATGAAATACACGGTCCATTTTGACGGGAACGGCGCAACGTCCGGTCAGATGAAGGACCAGACGTTCTTCATGGGGGTCACAGCTCCCTTAAATGCGGATGTCTTCAGAAAGACAGGGAGTATTTTTGCAGGGTGGAGCACAGAGCCTGATGCCGCGCAGCCCGTGTTCACGGATCGTGCGCGTGTCAGGAACCTCACCGATGAGAATGGAGGAAGTGTGACGCTCTATGCCGTCTGGCTGTCAAACGAGGAACATGAGCAGAACCCTGCAAACGGTGTGATCACAGTTTCCTGTAAAGCGGGGGAAACGATCGTGATCCCCGATCTTCCGGACGGGACTTCTTATACGATCGAGGAGGTCGATCTGCCTGATGGCTGGAGTTTGAAAGAAATCACCGGCAATAACGGAACGGTCCATGCAAATGAAACGGCGACAGCGACCGCAACGAATTCTTATACGGCAAACGGAGAAGTCCGGATCACAGCACATAAGAAACTGGAAAATGAAGAACTGCAGGAGGGACAGTTCACATTCGAACTGCTCGACAGCAATGGTCAGGTGATCCAGACGAAAGAGAACGGGGAACTCGACACCGCTCCGACTGTGACAGATGAAAGCGGTGATGCGGTCAGCAATATATGGCAGAATACAGCACCTGTCATTTTCGACCCGCTGCCGGTTGAAAAAGCGGGAACGTATAAATACCGTATCCGCGAAAAGAAAACTGACGATCAGAAGCATCTGCTGGATGAACATGTTGAGTATGTGACAGTCAACGTGACAGACGGCGGACACGGTATGCTTACGGCAGAAGTTGTCTATGATCAGGATGGCCCGCTCTTTACGAATCATATGGCAGGAGCCAATCTGAAAGTGAGCAAGACTGCCGTCGGGCAGACAGATCCGGAGGAGGAATTCGAATTTGTGCTCGAAGTCAAAGATGCGGACGGCAATCCCGTTGAAGGGCCCTTTACTGCAGTCAGAACGTTCACCAGGGAACGTCCGGTAACCGGCCCGGTGACTAAGACAAAATATGTTCATACACGCAATATCGATGACAGCGGAAATGCAACAGGTCCCTTCCCAAGAGATAGATCCGGAACAACGCAGACAGTCACGATACCCGGTGCGGAGAAGATCCATATCAAAGTGTGGTATAGTACGGGATCTGATTATTATAACTGGTTGGCGATCTATTCCAAGGGGCAGACACCCGGCAGGAACAATTATAATCAGGCATCCATTTCCCGCGGAAAACTGGGCGGCGGTTCTTCCAAAGATCAATCGTCTGCACGTACCAGAGAATACAATGTCAATGACGATACCGCGCTGTTCTATTTCATAGGGCAGGATAACGGTACGTATCCATATTATGGATACTATGCCGTGGTCACAGGCGAAGTGGTTGAAACCGTTATGAGGATGGATGAAGAGATCACGATACCGGAAGATGGGGTCTTCAGGCTTCGGGATGGAGAATCTGTTGAGATAAAGGGTCTCCCGCATGGAGCAACTTATAC
>JAWRJC010000058.1:0-17419 GCA_040307715.1 Clostridiales bacterium
GATCTTATCTCCAAGCGCCGCCGCCTGCTCTCTGCCGAGATCGGACAGCGGTACATCCGTAGCGCCGCAGATCCGTTTTTCAATATTCCATATAGATTGTCCGTGTCTTGTGAAATAGATATATCCCATTTTATCTCTCCGGCGTAACGACCGGCAGCGGTCCGACAAGGCGTTTCCACTCCGCGGTCAGCCGCGCAAGCGACCATGCCGCGTTCGCGGGACTCGTCGACGGCAGTTTGACCGCCTTGACCCCCGTCACCGGATACAGATGCCGCATGTACAGATCATGCGCCTTCGCTCCGTTGGTATAGATCCGGCCGCCGATCCCCCCGGCCACGAGGATCGGTGCAAGGTCCGCCGGCACCGCATCCCGGATGGAAGCGTCGCTCGACCCGGTGATCCGGCAGGACTCGATCACATCGTACAGAGCAATACCGTGCGTGAGCAGGAATCGCTCTTTCGTCTCCGGGTCCGTGCAAGTGAGCCAGTCCCCATCCGTGCCGGCAAGTGCAGCGAGCACCTTCCAGAACCGGTTCTGCGGATGGCCGTAATAAAACTGCTGTTCCCGCGATTTGACCGACGGAAAACTCCCGAGGATCAGGATGCGGGAACGTGCATCGTACACCGGCCCGAAGCCGTGCGACACCAGTTGTTCTTCCGCCTTTGCCATTTGTCTTCTGTTTTGTTATTTGCTCTCCCGCAGTTCCTACAGGATCGGATTGCGCAGGATCCCGATCCGGGGGATCTCACACTCAACAACATCGCCCGGCTTGAGCCACTTCGGATCGTCCATCCCGAGCGCCACACCGGACGGTGTGCCGGTCGCGATGATGTCGCCGGGTTCGAGGGTGAAGTAGGACGAGATCTCTTCGATCAGCGTCGCCACATCGCGGATCAGAAGTTCCGTGTTGGAGTGCTGCCGTTCTTCCCCGTTGACCCGTGAAATGACATCCAGCTTCTCCGGCTGTTCGATCTCGTCCGCCGTGAGGATCACCGGGCCCATGCACGAATAGGTATCCATGCTCTTGCCCATGTACCACTGGATGCGTTTCTGCTGCGTGATGCGGGCAGAGATATCGTTGAAGACCGAGTACCCGAAGATATGCTCGGCTGCCTCTTCTTTCGGAATCGCTCTGCCGCCCTTGCCGATGACGACGGCCAGTTCCACTTCATAATCCAGATGATCGTCGACATCCCATGCATTGACCACCGGCATGTCCGGCCCGGTCATCTTCACGACGCGTTTTGCGAAATAAATGGTTTCTTCAGGTGCCGTGATCTCTTCTGTCTCATCCTTGCCCAGCGCTGTTGTAGACTCCTTGGCATGGCTGAGGTAGTTGACGCCGACGCAGATCACATCATGATGCGGCCGTTCGATCGGCGCGGTCACTTCCAGTTCTGCCAGCGGCAGGACCATCCCTTCTTCTGCCATCGCCTCTTCCAGTTCTTCCGCTGTGACGGGCAGCCCTTCGGGGAAGGCCTCGATGATCTCCAGCAGGGACAGACCGGCTGTTTCCGGCAGCACCGCCTCAAGCGGCAGCACGCTCATTCCGCCCGGCGCGAGCACGCCCGCCTGCATTTCCCCTTCATTCCGGTAACTGACTAATTTCATATCATTCCTCCAGATTCACATGCCATTACGCGATACCGCCGGGCTCACCCGGCCATGATGTCAAACCATATCAGAGTGGAAAAGACCACCAGCGCGATACCGGCGAGGCAGATGATCATACCCGCCAGCGCGATGCCGCGTCTTCTGCTTCGCCGTCCGTTGACGCTCAGGATCAGGCCGATGGTAAGCGGGATCAGTCCCAGCGTCCCCATCACGGGCACTCCCATACCGAGGAACGCCAGCAGCAGACCGACAATGCCGAATACCAGACCCGCCACCGCGTTCGAAGCGCGGTCGTTCGGGCCGCCGTTGACCGGATCATACGCGTAGCGCGTTCCGTACGGATCCTGCGGGATCGTCCGGCTCTGCGTGCTCGCCCCGTAGCCGAATCCGCCCTGCTGCGCAGTGGGCTGCGCATACGGCGCTTCCCCCGCCACAAAACCGGCGTCCGCCGCCTGCGGGATCTCCGTCGGGAGCGGCTGCTGGTAGTTCAGCGTCTGCTGCGGCGTCTCAGGCTCCGGCTGCGGCGCGGGCGCTTCCGGTGCGGGTGCTTCCTGCACAGGCTGCGATCCCGCGGTCTCCGGCGCGGGCTGCGATTCTGCTGCCGGCTGCGGCTGCCCGGCTTCTGCTGCTTCCAGTTCCTGCAGCGGTCCGAGCATCCCCTTCAGAGCTGTGCGCACGCTGTCCGCTTTCTGCGGATCGATCTGACTGAGCGGGACCGGATGGACCGGGCCGCCCAGAAATGTCACGACCTGGATCTCGTTCTCCGTCTTGAAGAACTGCAGATACTGCATGCCGAGCCCCGGTGCGGTCGTATAGTACAGGTCGCGGTACTCCTCATGCGGCCGGAAGTATTTGTCGCTCATATACTTCTGCGCGGCCTGCCATGCGGTCTTAGTGTCGCGGATCGCAAAACTGAAAACCGTTTTGCCGTTCCTGGTAGTTTCATTCATTCCCGATCACCTTCCTGACCTCCGATGCGTCCGGTCTTACCGGACCCTCTTTCCGTGGCGCAGGAACGCCTCGTAGCCGCGTTCCGTCTCATAGACATCCGCCTTGCTCGTCGCCTCCCACGGTGCATGCATGTTGAGCACCGCCACGCCGCTGTCGATGACGTTCATCCCGTACAGTGCCAGAATGTAGGCGATGGTCCCGCCGCCGCCCAGATCGACACGGCCGAGTTCCGCGGTCTGGAAGTTGACGTTTTCCTCCTCGAGCACCGCGCGCAGGTGCGCCATGTATTCCGGGTTGGCATCGTTGCTGCCGCTCTTGCCTCTGGCGCCGGTGAACTTGTTGAACACCATGCCGCAGCCGAGGAAGCAAGCGTTTTTCTTTTCAAACGCGGACGCGTAGGTCGGGTCGAATCCGGCGCTGACATCCGAGGAGAGCATCGTGCTCGCCGCCAGGCATCTGCGCAGGGTCATCGCCCCGTCTTCTCCCATCAGCTGCAGGAGCTCCGCGACGGTGTTCTCAAAGAACTTCGACTCCATGCCGGTCGCGCCGACACTGCCGATCTCTTCTTTGTCGACAAGGATGCAGCAGGCTGTGCGCGCCACATCGGGCACGTGCGCCATTGCGATGTACGACGTATAAGCGCAGACTCTGTCGTCCTGTCCGTAGGAGAGGATCATGCTGCGGTCAAAGCCCGCATCGCGCGCCGCACCGGCCGGAACGACTTCGAGCTCCGCGGAGAGGAAGTCCTCCTCTTCCACGTCGTAGGTCTTCTTCAGGATCTCGAGGACGCCTTTGGTGACCGCGTCCTTGGCGGCTTTCTTTTCGTCGCTCTCTTTGTCCGCCCCGTCAGCTTCTTCCGGGCCGACGACCAGCGGACGGTGCCCGATGATGATGTCGAGCGCTTCGCCTTCGATGACGGTCGCCGCCTTCTTGGTCAGCTGTTCCTGCGAAAGGTGGATCAGAAGATCGGAGACGAAGAAGACCGGATCGTCCGCCTTTTCCCCGACCGCAACATTCACCTTCGTGCCGTCTTTTTTCACGAACACACCGTGGATCGCGAGCGGCAGGGTGACCCACTGATACTTCTTGATGCCGCCGTAGTAGTGCGTGTCGAGATAGGCAAAGCCGCCGTCTTCATAGAGCGGATTCTGTTTGACGTCCATGCGGGGGCTGTCGATGTGCGCGCCGAGGATGTTCATGCCTTCTTCGATCGGGTCGGTGCCCAGATTAAACATCACAACGCCCTTGTTCATGTTGATGCGGTAGACCTTATCGCCCGCTTTGAGCTTTGTGTCTGTACCGATCAGCGATTCCATATCTTTGTAGCCCGCCCTCTCGATGTCCGCACGGATGCGCTCCACGCACTCGCGCTCGGTCTTGCACTCGCTGAGGAAGTTTTTGTATCCCTCGCAGAATGTCATGCAGTCTTTGACCTGTTCTTCACTGTAATTTTCCCAAGTGTTCTTGTTTTCCATAGCTGTCCTTTCCTGTGATACTGTTTATTGACAGTGCCGCCGGTCAGCGGCACATAACCGTCCATTTGCTATTATCGCACAAATCCAGCGCTTTTGGAATCGCTCCGCCTGCGTTTTTAGAATCGCACTGGCTGTCTTTTTATTACCAGCCCTTGCACAGTCACCGGACTTGCGATAGCATGGGCGGTGAAGTTACTTAGCGATCGAAGGAGACCCTATGCCCGCCAGCATTTCAGACAGACAGAATAAGATCGGGATCCTCTCCCTTCTGATCGGCGGTTCGCTGTGCGGCACCCTGGGGCTGTTTTCCACCCACCTGCTGGCAGCCGGCGCCACCCCGATGATGACCGCTTTCCTGCGGTGCGCGGGCGGGGCTCTTTTTGTGATCCCGCTGGTGCTACTCTCCGCAGGCCCCGGTGCTTTTAAGATCACACGCAAAGAACTCGGTGCCGTCATTCTGATCGGCATCGTGGGACTGGGGATGAACAACTTCTGTTACATGACCGCCATGCAGGAAGTGGGCATCGCCTCGGCCGCCGTGCTGGACTACACCGCGCCTGGTTTTCTGGTCCTGCTCTCCTCAATATTCTTTAAAGACAAACTGACGCTGCGCAAGGCTGCAGCGGTCCTCCTGAACTTCGGCGGCTGCGCCATCATGGTGACGGGCGGCAATTTCAGCGAACTGACCTTCTCGCCGTACGGGCTGTTCATCGGCCTGCTGGCGGGGCTTTCCTTTGCACTCAACAACCTTTTCACCCGTGCGTTCGCCAAAGACATGGAGCCCTTCACACTGACCTTCTATGGGTTCCTGTTCGGGGCATTGTCGCTCGCGCTCGTCGTGCAGCCATGGAACGGCTTCGGCTTCGCGGTAACACCGGTCAACCTACTGGTCGCGGCGGGCTTTGGCCTCATCCCGACTGCCTGCGGCTACGGCATGTACTATAAAGGCGTGATCTTCGTGCGCGACAAAGCCATGGCACCGGTCATCTCTTCGATCGAGAACATCGTCGCCTGCCTGCTCGGGTTCCTCGTGCTCAGCGAATACTTCAATCTCTGGAAAGCCGCCGGCATCGCGATGGTCTTCCTGTCGATCCTCATGATCGCCCGCGCCGGCAAAACCGCCTGATCCGGCTGCCTTCCCTGCGCACCAAAAAGCCCGCCGTCCATCCAGGCAGCAGGCTCCTCATACACCGTTCTTTTCCGGAGGTGCTTCTATATACCGTTGCAGATGTTGTCCGGCCGCTCCCCGCGGGCGGTCTTTTCGATGTTCTTCCAGATCAGGCGGTGTGCCTTCTTGAACATCGTCGAGGTGACGCCGCCGATGTGCGGGGAGAAAAAGACCCTGTCGCAGTACGGTGCGGGCAGCGTGACCAGCGGATGATCCGCAGGCACAGGCTCCGGCGCCAGTGTATCGAACGCCGCCCCGGCGATGATCCCGCCGGTAATGGCAGCTGCCGCGGCTTCGTTGTCTACGATCTCGCCGCGGGCTGTATTGACCAGCCATGCAGTGGGTTTCATCTTCGCGAAGAACCGCTCATCCGCCATGCCGGCCGTTTCAGCGGTCACCGGCACATGCAGGCTGACGATGTCGGACGCAGCGAGCAGGTCATCGAGCGGCAGGTAGGAAACCTGATAGAGAGACTCTTCCTCTGCAGCCACCCGGTGGCGCGCATAGTATACGACTTTGCAGCCAAACGCCGCCAGCCGCTTCGCTGTTTCCTTTGCGATCGCGCCGAAGCCGACGAGCCCTACGGTACAGTCGCCAAGCTCCGCGAACCCCTCGACCATCATGCGCTCCTTGACTTTGATCTGCCTGCCCTCGCGGACGGCACGGTCGCCCTCGCCGGCGTTGCGCAGCAGCGCCAGCATCAGCAGAACGGCCTGCTCCGCAACGGCTGCGGCGTTCGCGCCTTTGCAGTTGCAAACGTAGACCCCCAGACGGGCCGCCTCTTCCCAGTCGAAACTGTTGAACGCGACGCCTTCCGAATGGATCATCTTAAGGTGCGGCATCGCGCGGATCAGTTCGCCCGGCACCTTCGCAATGGCGTCGGCAATGATGAAGTCCGCGCCGAGCCACGGCGCCGGACCGCTCTCTCCGAGCAACTGCGCAAGCGGCGTATCCATCGGCAGATAGATCTTCTCTGCCGCATTCGAAAACGGCGTGTGCGGATCATATGTTTCATAGTGCTTCTGAGCGCCGAGGTGCAGTACTTTTACCGGCATATCTTTCTTTCCTTTCCGGCTTTCTTTCTTATTTCTGTTTTCTGTTTGATTTCTGCGGTCCGGGCTCTGTTTTTTCAGTCCCGCAGTTCGATTCCTTCACCTTTTGATTATATAACAAAAAAGGGGGACTTTTTTCAATGTTTTCGGCCTCTTTGCGCCACCGGCCACGGGCATTCATGGAACGCTTGACGGCAGGAGTATGATGTAAGAGAAAAGACTATACAGACTGCACAAAAGGAGGTATTCCTATGAATAAACTCGTCGCTTATTTCTCGCCCACCGGCACGACTGCCGCCACCGCCAAAACGATCGCGGATGCCGCAGATGCGGCGCTGTACGAGATCCGTCCGGAAGTTCCGTACACTGCCGCTGATCTGAACTGGCAGGACAAAGAGGCGCGCAGCACTATCGAAATGAACGACAAAGCGTTCCGCCCCGCCCTCGCGGATACCGATGCACCGGTCGCGGATGCGGACGTGATCTTCCTGGGTTTTCCGATCTGGTGGTACGTCGCACCGACCATCATCAATTCGTTCCTTGAGGCCTACGACTTCTCCGGCAAGACGATCGTGCTCTTCGCCACTTCAGGCGGCAGCGGATTCGGCAAGACACTGGAAGGGCTTAAGAACAGCGTTCCGCGGGATGTCACCATTAAGGAAGGACAGGTCTTCCGCGGCCGTCCGAGCGCGGCAGGCATCAAGACCTGGCTCGGGTCACTCGGACTGTAAACCGGCCCTGTTGTCCCTGCGCCGTTCCGGCAGCCGGGCCTATGCAGGTAAAACAGCCGCCATCAGGGCCCTGCAGGAAAAGCAGCCGGCAGGGTCCTTTTCTGTCAGCAAATATTTATCGTGTTACAATAAAAAATACTTGACTTACGATACATACGGCAGTAAGATGACCTCGAAAGAAAGAATCGCAGACATGCCGCGCAAACAACGGGCACCCAAGGTGCAGGTTGTCCGGCGTCTATCGATCGGAGGCTGCTATGTATCCTGAGAATTCCCCCTACAAACATATTCCCTATCCGAAACTTGCCAAGTGGCTGCGGATCGCCGTAGGTCTCACGGCGATCATCGGTGCGGCGGTATTTTTCCTCATCGTGCCGGAGTTCGCAAAGAGCACGGCATACAGTTATCCGGAGTTCGCATACTGTTTCTGGCCATGGATGACCACGATCTGGTGCACGGCGATCCCATGCTATATCGCTCTCGCGCTCTTCTGGGGCGTCGCCCGCGACATCGGCCGCAATAAGCCGTTCACGCACGCCAACGCCCGGCGGGTCCTGCGGGTCGGACAGCTGGCCGTACTGGATGTCGTCTTCTTTTTCCTGATGAACGTGATCCTGCTGCTGATGAATATGTCCCACCCCGGTATCCTGCTGCTGTCGCTGTTCATCTGCCTTGCCGGCACGGCGTTCGCAGTGGCGGTCATGACGCTGGCCCACCTTGTGGGCCGGGCTGCCGAACTGCAGGACGACAGCGACCTGACCATCTAGGAGGTGCAGCATGGGAGAGATCGTATTCAACATCGATGTCATGCTCGCCAAGCGCAAGATGAGCCTGACCGAACTGGCCGACAAAGTCGGCATCACCATCGCCAACATGTCGATCCTCAAGACCGGCAAAGCGAAGGCAGTCAAAGTCAGCACCCTGATGAAGCTCTGCGAAGCGCTGGACTGCCAGCCGGGCGATCTGCTGGAGTACCGGCCGGGTCCTGCCGGAGCCGGTCCTGACGCGGCGACCGTAGAATGACCGAAGAATAAAGGAGTCCGGCTATGCAAAGTTATGACCCTATGCGGCAGCCGAAAGCGGCGCGCCGTGCTCTCTTTCTGCGCCATCCGGTGGCATCCGTGCTCCTGGGCTGCCCCGCCGCAGGCGCTGTGCTCGGCTTCACCGGCGCGCTTCTTACAAGCATCGGATATTATGGATCATCCGGCGAACTGCTGTTCAGCCTGCCCGGCGTGATCTTCAGCGGTGCGCTGATCATCGGATGCTTTATCCTTTTCCCGCTCGTCATCAGCATCATAGACTTCTGCGGCATCTTCAAAAGGCAGACGCCGGAAAACCGCCGCACCTACCGCATCTTCGCAGTCCTGACGATCGTCTTCGGGATCCTTCTCAGCACGATGTTCCTCATGGTCTGGAACATCATGCCGGGAGCGGAATGGCATGAACAGCTTTACAACCTTACCCGCCACCAGCCGGTCTTCACCGGCAGCCTCGCACCGGTCCTGTGCCTTGCCATCCTCGGCCTTGCCGGATACATTCTCTTATCCGCAGTCCGGATCGACCGTCTGCCGCCGCTTCTCACCGCGCTGGCCATCGCCGCCATGTACCTCGGTGCCGTCCCGGCTGTCTTCTGGTGTCTGCAGATCGGTCTTCCCGTACTTGGGATCGGGCAGGATCAGTATGCCAATGCGGGAGATCTCTTCCTGTGTCTGCTCCCCGCAGACTATATCCTGCTGTCGATCGGTCTCGTGCGGGACAAGATCCACGAATGGAATGAGCACCCCCGGGACTGCGGCAGCCGCTTTTCGGATCCGCATGCCGCGAACGGCCGCCCTGCTGCCGGCTTTGCACGCCGGTCCCGTCTGCTTGCCCGCTTCGATGACTGGCTCGCGGACAGCGCCAACTGGCCGCTCGGCGGTCTGCTTCTGGCAGTCCCGCTGCTCGGCGTACTGCTCGGTATGCTCGTGCTGTTCGGGCAGTCCCCGGATCAATTTGTCCGGGCATGGACAGAAACCGCTGATTGGGGATTGTCTCAAAGAATCGCGCCGCAGAATGCGTTCTACGACGAACACTATCTATGCACCGTCGCCGCCGGCGGACACGAAAAGATCGTCCGCCCCATGCGGTACGGCGAACGGCACGGACACCGGATCGTCGTCAACCGGCAGCTCCTCATCGCCAATGCGTTCGAACAGCTGCTGGAAGAGCGGCTGCCGGTGGCGCACCGGAAGCTTCGGCGCTTCTACGATACGTACGGCTTTCCGCTGTCCCGCCTCATCCGCACCAAAGAGGCGGCCGATCTTACCTGGCTGCTTATGAAACCGCCGGAATGGCTGTTCCTGCTGATCCTGTATCTGTGCGATGCCCGTCCGGAAAACCGCATCGCCGTCCAGTACATGCCGCGCCGCTGAGGCGCGGTTTTTCTGCATGTTTTTCTGAAAACATCTCCCGCTGGCAAGAGGCACTATGCTAAACTGATAGCAGAAACGGATGATCCCGTTTCCTGCACCGGTATCGCATAAGAACCGCGGAAAGCATTCCAAAAAGGACCATGGATATCCGAACTGAAATAAGAAAGAGAAGACTGTACTTCGACGGCGGGACGGGCACCATCCTGCAGGCAATGGGACTGGCTCCGGGCGAACTGCCCGAGACATGGAACCTCACCCACCCGGAAAACGTGATCGCCCTGCATGCCGGCTATCTCGAGGCCGGCAGCGACATCATCAACGCGAACACCTTCGGGGCGAACCGCCTGAAATACCCAGACGACCTCGAGGCGATCGTCACCGCCGCGGTAGAGCACGCCAAAGAAGCGCGCCGCCGCACAGGCCGGGAAGATGCTTTTATCACGATCGACATGGGCCCGACAGGCAAACTGCTCGAGCCGATGGGGGATCTTCCTTTTGAGGATGCTGTGGAAATCTACGGCGAAGTGGCGCGCCTCGGCGAACAGGCCGGAGCAGACCTCGTGCTGATCGAGACAATGTCCGACAGTTATGAGACGAAAGCTGCCGTGCTCGGGGCCAAAGAGAACTGCAGCCTGCCCGTCTTCGTCACGATGGTCTTCGACGAACATGGCAAAATGCTCACAGGCGGCACCCCGGAGTCGATGGTCGCCATGCTGGAAGGCCTCGGCGTCGACGCGCTGGGCGTCAACTGCAGCCTCGGCCCCAAACAAATGATCCCGATCGTGGAACGGCTGCTCGCCTGTGCTTCTGTCCCGGTCGTCGCCAATCCGAATGCGGGGCTGCCGCGCAATGAGAACGGCGTGACCAGCTATGACATCGACGCGGACCAGTTCGCCGGCTACATGGTACAGCTCGCGGCGCTCGGTATCGCCGGCGCGGGCGGCTGCTGCGGCACCGGTCCCGATCACATCCGCAAAACGATCGAGCGATGCAAAGACATCCCGCTCAACCTGCCGGAAGAAAAAAACCTGTCCGTCATCTCCTCCTTCTCACAGGCTGTCACGATCGGCGGACGGCCGCTGCTCATCGGAGAGCGGCTCAACCCGAGCTGCGGGGCGGTGATCAGAGAATCGCTCCGTTCGGGCGACCTCGACGCGCTGCTCGCGGAGGGGCTGCAGCAGGAAGACACAGACGCCGCGATCCTCAATGTCAACGCCGGGCTTCCGGAGATCGACGAAGCCGCCATGCTGACGGCCGCCGTCAAGCGGCTCCAGTCCGCCACCGCGCTCCCGCTGTCGATCGACACCACCGATGCGGCGGCTATGGAACGCGCCATGCGCGTCTACAACGGCAAACCGCTCGTCAATTCCCTGAACGGTACGCAGGAGCGCATGGATGAGATCTTCCCGCTCGTACAGAAATACGGCGGTGTCGTGATCGCTCTCCTGCTCGATGACAATAACGGCATCCCCGAGACCGCGGACGGCCGCCTTGCGATCGCGCGGCGCATCCTCGACGAGGCTGCAAAATACGGTCTCTCAAAGAAAGACATCGTGTTCGATCCGCTCGCCATGGCCGTCAGCGCCGACGGGCAGAGCGCGAACATCACACTGGAGACGATCCGCAGACTGCACGATGAACTCGGCGCGCACTCGATCCTCGGCGTTTCCAATGTCTCCTTCGGACTGCCGCACAGAGGTCTGCTCAATGCGCAGTACCTGTCGCTCGCCATGCAGAACGGCCTGTCATTGGGTATCGTGAATGTCCTGAGCCCGGAGATCCGGACCGCCTACCACACCTACCTGACCGTGACTGGGCAGGACGCCAACTGTCTGGAATACATCGAAATGATCCGGCAGACCGAAGGGGATGATCCCGGGAGCGGCAGCGCCGGAAGCAGCAGCCCGGAAAGCGACGCCGGGAAAAGCGGACCCACGCTCGCGCAGTGCATCGACCGCGGCATGGATCACCTCGCTGCCGAACGGACAAGGCAGGCGCTTGCGGATGGAGCGGCGCCCATGACGCTGATCAACGAGGTGCTGATCCCTGCTCTCGACCGGGTCGGTAAAGACTTTGAAAGCGGAGATATTTTCCTGCCGCAGCTTCTTATGAGCGCAGACGCGGCCAGAGCTGCTTTCGCGGTGATCAACGAAGCGATGGCCGGCCAGCCGCAGGAACAGAAAGAGAAAGTGATCCTCGCGACCGTCAAAGGCGACATCCATGACATCGGCAAGAACATCGTCCACGTCCTGCTGGAAAACTACGGCTACCAGGTCATCGATCTGGGCAAGGATGTCGATCCGGAAATCATCCTTGAGACCGCGCTGAAAGACGACATCAAAGTCGTCGGGCTGAGCGCCCTCATGACCACTACGGTCACCAGCATGGAGGATACGATCCGGCTCCTGCGCGAAAAGAAAGCAGACACCGCCATCGTCGTCGGCGGCGCCGTGCTCAACGAAGACTACGCCGCCCGCATCGGCGCGGACAGCTATGCCAAAGATGCCATGGCGACCGTCCGTTTTGCAGACCGTATCTTCGCCGCCGGCCGCGCCGGCAGCCGGATGTGAACGTTGCTTCCCTCATACAAACAAAAGACAAGGAAATCCCTCATGATACACGTATTTGACATCGACGGCACCCTGCTCGACAGCATGCCCATGTGGAACCGCCTTGCGACGGATCTGCTCGCCCGGCACGGGATCGACATCGCGCCGGGCAGCGACGAAGCGGACGCGATCTTCCGCAAGCTCGACCCGATCACCAGCGAACAAGGCGCAGCCTGGATCTGCGAAGCATACATCAACCCGCGGGGCACCTTGCCGGAGGACGCGCAGCGCACACCGGAAGAGGTCTACGGGGAGATGACCGCCTATCTGGAAACGCAGTACCGGGAGATCCTGCAGCCTTTCCCGGATACGCTCGACACACTCCGCGGCCTGCACGACGCAGGGGAAACGATCGTCGCTTTTTCATCGACCGACGAACCGCTTCTCCAGGCGGCGCTCGCGCGGATCGGTGTGCTGGACTGGTTCAAGACCATCTATACGACCCCGCAGATCGGGTACAACAAAGTCAGCCCGATGGCCTTCGCCGAAGTGGCAAAGCGCGAAGGCGCAAAACCGGAAGACCTGATCGTCTACGAAGACACAGATTTTGCGATCGCCGCCGCAACACTTGCCGGCTGCCTCGTCATCAACTGCAGCCATTGACGCTGCCGCGCTGCCGGTAGGACGGTTTCATGGAAACAGCAAAAAGCACAGAAAAACTGACCCTGCGCGAACACCTGGGATACGGGATCGCCTCGCTCGGCGATTCGATGACCTATGTTTTCATAGGGTCTTTTTTGCTGTTCTTTCTGACCACCGTCGCAGGCATCCCGCCGGCGGCAGCGGGAACGATCGCCGCGCTCGGATCGGTATTCAGCGCGGTCTCCAATCCGGTCATCGGGTTTCTGTCCGATCAGGTGTATACGCGCCTCGGGAGGCGCCGGCCGGCGCTCCTCGTCTTTGCGCTGCCTGTCGGCCTCACTGTGACCTTCCTTTTTACGGACATACCGCTGCCCGGGGCAGCCAAACTCCTGTACTACACGGTCATGCTGCTGCTTTTCTGGATGTGCTATACAGCGTTCTTTGTGCCCTACTGTGCTCTGGGCGCTGTGTATACGACAGATTACGATGACCGGACCAAGCTCCGCCTCTTCGCGTCGATGTTCAACAGCATCGGCAATCTGATCAGCCTCGGCGCCCCGGCTGCTCTGTCTGCGGCTCTGATCGCCCGCGGGATGAATGACGGTGCCGCATGGATGACCATCGGTGGGCTCATCGGCCTGATCGCCGCTGTTTCGATCCTGATCACCTTCGCGGTATCCAAAGAGAAGGACCCTCCCTGCTCCCCCGCTGACCGCGGCCGCAGAGAACCGTTCCGCCTCGGCAAACTCTTTGCGGAGTACATCCAGGTTGCCAAACTGCCGCCTGTCCGGTGGCTGGTTCTGGCGAGCGTCACCAGCCTGATCACCTACACGATGATCACCGCCAATGTCGTGTATTACCTGACTTATTACCTGTCCTTCCCGGCAGCCCGGGTGTCCCTGTTCCTGCTGCTGCTGACGGTCTTCCGTATCCTGCTCCTTCTTCCGCAAGGGCAGCTTGCCGCGAGGCTCGGCAAACGGCACACGATCATCCTGTTCGATCTTCTGGTCGCTGCAGGTCTTGTCATCTCCCGGCTGACCGCTTTGGCACCGGTCCCCGCGGCCCTGTTCTATGTGCTGCTCGCGGCCGGTGCGACCGGAACCTACTGGGCGATCATGCCGTCGATCTACTACGATATCTGCGACTATGACAAACTCCACAGCGGACTGGAACGCCAGGGCACCATCGTCTCCTTCCAGGGGCTGGTCGAAAGCATCGCGGCGGGCGCCGGCTCGCTGCTGCTCGGATTGATCCTGCAGCTGGCCGGCTTTGACGGGAGCGTTGCCCTGCAGAGCGCATCCGCGCTCACCTGGATCCACAACTGCGCGACGGTCATTCCTGTGATCTTCCTGCTGTTCACATGCTTTGCGGTATTCAAGTACCCCATCACAAGGGAACGCTACGCCAAGATCCGCCGGCAACTCGAAGAAAGGCCGGATTGACGGAGGTGCTGTTATGCCTGTTTCGCTCATCCCTTCTTTTCTCTTTTTCTGCTCGGTCACCTGCTCAACGCCGGGACCGGCCAATCTCTGCTCGCTTGCAGCAGCGATGCGCTACGGCCGCAGGCAGGCACTCATTCAATGGCGCGGGCTTTTCACCGGATTCGCGGTCATCTCGATCATCTCCGTCCTGCTCACCTACTTCCTGGGAACGGTCATCGGTCCGTACATCCGCTATCTGTCCTTTATCGGTGCCGCCTATATCCTATGGCTCGCCTTCCGGATCCTGCGCAGCGATCCGGAAGCGGAAAATGAAAAGGAAGCTGCACAGAATTGCGGCTTCCTGACAGGTCTGCTTATTCAGTTCACCAACGTCAAAGTCATGGTATTCTGCCTGACCGCCCTGGCTTCCTACGTTCTGCCCTACCGCAGCGATCTTGCGTCGCTGCTCCTCACAGGCATCCTGCTGCCGTTCATCAGCGGGCCGCCATGGAACCTGGTATGGCTCTTTGCCGGCGCGGCGCTGCGGGACTTCTTCATCCGGCACACCAGACCGCTGAACATCGCGATGGCGCTCGCGCTTGCCGCATGCGCCGTGAGCCTCGTCTGGCCGCGTTAGCAAACCATCTGGATCTGGCACGACCGCATCGTCTCAAGGGCGGCGTCGTGCTTTTCGGGTGTCACGCCCGCACAGCAGGCAGGATCAACCGAGATCTTCACTTCCGGCAGAGCCGCTTTCAGAAGAAGCGCATTTGAAACCACGCAGATGTCCGTACAGAGTCCGATGAGTTCGATCTCAAGGCTGTCCGCCTGCGCCATCTCTTTCACCGCCTCAGCGAGCGCGGTCGATCCAAAAGTCGGCTTGTTGAAGACTTTCGCCCCCGGCGCCTGCGCCAGGATATCCGGCCGGATCTGCCAGCCGTCCGTGCCCTCGATGCAGTGCGGGACGGGCAGGTATCTACCCTCTTGTGTTTCCATATAATCCGTCTGATGCGTATCTCTGGTGAAGAACACGTCCTCCTCCGGATAGGAAGCGATCTTCTGTTTCACATTTTCTACGATCGCAGCGGCTTCGGGCGTGCCGAGCGCACCGTCGATGAAGTCGTTCTGCATATCAACAACGATCAGAATCTTTCTCATAGTTCATTCTCCTTCCGGCCGGTACGCCTTAAGAAACGCTTCCAGTTCCTCCACGCTGTCCGCAAAGACCGCATTGGCACGCAGTTCCTCTTCATGCAGATAGCCGGCGTTCGTCATCGCATCCAGCATCGCCCGCATGGATTCGTAATATCCGTTGATATTGAGAAACACACACTTCCCGGGGTGAAGGCCGAGGTTGCAGTTGGAAAGCGATTCCGCGATCTCCTCGAGCGTGCCGGTACCGCCGGGCATCGCCACGAAAACGTCGCCGAGCTCGTTCATCATGGTCTTGCGCTCTGCCATGGTCCCGGTCATGCGCATGTCCGCCACCGCCGGATTGGCCCACTCCCGCTCCACCATAAAGCGCGGGATGACGCCGATGACTTCGCCGCCCTCCTCCAGTGCGCCGCGCGACAGACCGCCCATCATTCCGACGGCTCCGCCGCCGTAGACGACCGTGTGGCCGTTCTTCGCAAGCATGCGGCCGAGGTCTTCGGCTGCTTTGACATATACAGGAGCGGTGCCGCTGTTGGCCCCGCCGTAAACTGTGATGTTCATACGTGGTTATCCTTTTCTCTTTGCGATGGAGCGTCGCTCTTTCCGCCGCTACAGGAGCGGTGCGATGAGCCGCAGCACGACGTTCCAGATACGCGTTCTCACCGGACGGCCGGTACGGTACTTTTCGGTCATCTCGCGGCACTGCCGGAATGTGTGGTCAAAGTCGCGCTTGATGGCCCAGACCGCATCGCAGTCATAGAGCAGGCAGCCGTCCTCAAAATGATGATACAGGCTGCGGTAGTCGAGGTTGATCGTGCCGCAGGTCGCCACCTTGCCGTCCGACACGCACTGCTTGGCGTGCAGGAAACCCGGTGCATATTCAAAGATGCGCACGCCGTGGCGGACCAGGTTGGCATAGTACGAACGCGTGCAGCCGTAGACGATCTTCTTGTCCGGAATGCCCGGCGTGATGATGCGCACATCGACGCCCCGTTTGGCGGCGAGCCCGAGCGCATGATTCATTTCATCGGTGATGATCAGGTACGGTGTCATGAAGTACACGTACTCCTGCGCGTTTTCGATGATGTTCATATAGACGTTCTCGCCCACCTGCTCATCATCGATCGGGTTGTCCGCATAGGGCTGCACGTAGCAATGCTCCTTTGCCATGTATTCGATGGGATGGAGGAAACGGTCAAAGCTCGTGTCGTCGATGTCGCTGTCCTTGACGGCATTCCACATCTCGAGGAACATGACCGTCATGCTGCGGACCGCGTCGCCTTCGAGCCGGATGCCGGTATCCTTCCAGTGCCCGAACGGATGCGTGATGTTGAAGTATTCGTTCGCGATATTGTATCCGCCGGTGAAGCCGATGATCCCGTCGACAACGGTGATCTTGCGGTGGTCGCGGTTGTTGAAGAAGATATTGACGATCGGCAGCATCGGATTGAAAACACGGCAGTGGATCCCGTCTGCTTCCAGGCGCTTGATGAAATCCCCGTTGATGAAGCCGATGCTCCCGAGATCATCATAAAACACCCGCACTTCGACGCCTTCCCGCACTTTCTCCCGGAGTATGCTGCGGATCGCGGCGAACGACTCGCGGTCCTCGATCGCGTGATACTCCATGAAAATGAAGTTCTTCGCGCCGCGGAGCGCTTCCTTCTGCGCTTCCAGCCCCTCGGCCGCATCCGGGTAGAAGGTCACGTCCGTATTCTGGTAGACCGGGTATTTCGCGTAGTCGTAAATGTACCGCGTCATATTGGCGACCGACGTATCACGCCGCTGGATCTCTTCGAATGTCGCCTGGTCCTGCAGCAGCTCAGGGAGCAGTTTGTTGTCGATCTCCTCATACCGCCGGCGCATCCTGCCGGTCGAGCCGGTCAGACCGAAGAGCAGATACAGCACGCTGCCGATGACCGGAAAGCCCATGACCAGCATCAGCCACGGGATCTTCATGTTGGAGGTCTGGAACCGGCTGAAGATGGCCAGCGCCAGCACCGTCGCAAGGATGCGGATGCCGACGTTGACCCACTGGTATTTATCATCCAGCGAATTGACGACATAGATCAGCCAGACGATCTCGACGATGATCGCGACCGCGACAAAGATGAGCCGCAGGATGCCGTTCTTGACGGATGCTTTCGTCTCATAGGTCTGTTCGTCGTTGCCGAAGACCGGCCGCTTCTCCTCGTCCTCGTGCGCTTTCCAGGCTTTCTTTTCAGTTGTCCGGCTGTGTTGTTCGTTCT
>JAWRJC010000059.1:0-31820 GCA_040307715.1 Clostridiales bacterium
CCAACGGGGATACCGTCACACTCAACGAAGGGAACGAGTGGACGGCAACGATCTCCGACCTGCCAAAATATGCAAACGGGAAAGAGATCACCTATACTTGGGACGAAGGCACGGCGCCGGAGGGATACAGCCTTACCGGAGCTGCCGCTTCCGGGACTGTCACCACGCTGACCAACAAGCATACCCCGGCTAAGATCGATGTCGAAGTCAAGAAAGTATGGAAAGATGCGGATGACCAGGACGGCAAACGGCCTGAAAGCATTCAGGTGCAGCTCTATGCCGGAGAGGAAACCTGCGGCGATCCGGTCACACTGAATGAAGATAACGACTGGACCTATAAGTGGGAAGGCCTCGATAAGTGCGCGAACGGCGAAGAAATCGAGTACACGGTAGGAGAACTGGAAGTAGAGGATTACGATTCGGAAACGACCGGGGATATGGCTGAAGGATATGTCATTACGAACATCCACGTTCCCGAAGTAACCGACGTGACAGTCAAGAAGGTCTGGAATGATGCGGACGATCAGGACGGCAAGCGGCCTGAGAGCCTCAAGGTGACACTCTCCAACGGGGAAACGGTCACACTGGGTGAAAGCAACGGCTGGGAAGCCACGATCAAAGATCTGCCCGTGTACAAGGCCGGTAAAAAAATCGACTACACGTGGACGGAAGCAAGCGTTGATGGTTATGAACTGACCGGGACGGCGAAAGACGGCTATGTCACCACGCTGACCAACAAGCACACTCCGGAGAAGACTTCCGTGAAGGTCACCAAGACCTGGGATGATGCGGACAACCGCGACAAGATCCGTCCGGACAGCGTTACGGTAGAACTGTTTGCAGACGGCGGATCCTGTGACACAGCGACTCTCTCCGAGAGCAACAACTGGACATACACATGGACCGGTCTGGACAAGTACAGCAATGGTACAGAGATCGCCTACACGATCGACGAAGTCGATGTAGAGGGATACGAGTCCGAAACCACCGGTTCGGCAGCGAAGGGATATACCATCAAGAATGTCCATCAGGCGAAACCGGACCGTGTCTTCTCGGATCCGCCGGTTCAGAAGGTCGTATCCGGCAGACCTCCGGAAATGGCCACCTTCACTTTCCAGATGAAGGCTGTTACAGAAGGCGCTCCGATGCCCGCCGGTTCTGAAGACGGTGTGAAGACAGTCCAGATCACAGGCTCCGGCAGCTATGAGTTCGGCAATATGTACTATGACGAAGCCGGCGAGTGGGTCTATGAGATCTCCGAGGTCAATGACGGACAGGCGAACTATACGTACGACAATACGGTCTATACACTGACGGTCAAGGTGACCGAGGTGCAGGACGGCTCGCAGGTCAAACTTGTCAAAGAGGAGACTGTGACCGGCGGTGACGGCCGTATCGTATTCACGAACGTATACGAGGAGGAACCCGAGCCGGCTCCGCCGACAGGGGACACCGGTCTGGAAACGGTGGCTCTGCTCGGAATCGGCGCTTCAGCAATCCTGCTCGCGCTTCTCAGAAAGCGGCGTTCCGCGGAAAAATAACCGTACAGACTGAACTGTATACCAAGAATGATAGTCAGTAAAAGACCCCCGGCGGATGATCTGCCGGGGGTTTGATTTATAAGAGAGAATCATGCATTTTTGCGATTCCGGAGCAGTGTGGAATTGCTTGCGGCGAGTGGTTCCTGAAAAGCAAAAAAACAGAAAAAATATTGGACTTTTTTCCAAGGATGTTTTGACATCGGGGGCCCAGTAGGATAACATTTGAATATACTGGTTATATAGATAAAAAGACTCCGATATAACTTTGGATAAATGGCCCGAAGGTCTCTACCGTGACGCCGTTATAGTCACGACTATTGGAAGCGGAACTGCAGGTTGGAGGGTCGCTTCACCGGCGGTTTTTTGTTTTCAGCAGGGACCCGGGAACAGCAGCACAGGCATCAGGACGAAAGGGAATCGCATATGCGTGCAATGGAAGAAAAGATCCTGCAGGAAGGCCGTGTCCTTCCAGGCGGTATCCTGAAGGTGGGGAATTTTCTCAATCAGCAGATCGACACCGGATTTCTGAAAGAGATCGGCGAAGAGATTGCGCGCCTCTACGCGGACAGTCACGTGACGAAGATCCTGACCATCGAGTCCAGCGGCATTGCGATCGCGGCGGTTGCCGGCGTAGCGATGGGCGTGCCTGTTTTGTTTGCAAAGAAGCACCAGTCCAGCAATGTGGACGGGGAAGTCTATGCCGCAAAGGTTCATTCCTTTACGCATGGTAATGATTATAATGCGGTGGTCAGCCGGGAGTATCTCAAGGAAGATGACCGTGTTCTTCTGGTGGATGATTTCCTGGCGAGCGGCAATGCGCTGCACGGGCTGATCGAGCTGTGCGGACTGGCCGGCGCGGAAGTGGCCGGGATGGCGGTGGCCATCGAAAAGCGATTCCAGGGCGGCGGGGACGACCTGCGCAAGGAGGGCTACCGTGTCGAATCTCTCGCGTGCATCGAGTCGATGAGCGACAGCGACATCAAGTTCTGTCAGGTATAAGAATCGCTTCGTATTCTGCTCATTATGATGGGGCATGCCGGCAAAGGTATGCGGCGATCCCATCTTATGAATAAGTAACCATTAGCACCTGTTTAATTATTAAAGGAGCGAACAATGAAAAAGAAAAGTTTGATCGTTTTACTGGCGATCGCCATCGTAGCGATGTTCAGCCTGTCCGCTTGCGGCGGCGGCAGCGATGACGGCAGCGCAGCCGGCGGGGACAGCGACATCATGGTCGGCTTCATCTGCCTGCATGATGAGAACTCCACCTACGACCTCAACTTCATCAATGCTGCGACAGCGGCCTGCGATGAACTGGGTGTCGAGTACCAGATCCGTACCAATGTCCCGGAAGGACAGGAGTGCTACGATGCGGCAGCTGAGCTGGTTGACGCGGGCTGCGATATTATCTTCGCAGACTCCTTCGGCCATGAGGACTACATGATCCAGGCGGCGAAGGAATTCCCGGAAGTGCAGTTCTGTCACTCCACCGGTACCAAGGCGCATACAGAAGGCCTTGACAACTACCACAACGCGTTCGCTTCCATCTACGAAGGCCGTTATCTGGCAGGCGTTGCAGCCGGTATGAAGCTCAACGAGATGATCGAAGACGGCACCATCACTGCTGACCAGGCGAAGATGGGCTACGTCGGCGCATTCACCTATGCGGAAGTTATCTCCGGCTACACATCCTTCTACCTCGGCGCGAAGTCCGTTTGCCCGTCCGTCACGATGGATGTTACCTTCACCGGCAGCTGGTACGACGAGACCGCTGAGAAGGAAGCTGCGAACAATCTGATCAAGGGCGGCTGCGTCCTCATCAGCCAGCACGCTGACTCCATGGGCGCTCCGACAGCCTGCGAAAAGGCCGGCGTTCCGGACGTCTCCTACAACGGTTCCACCGTTTCCGCCTGCCCCAACACCTTCATCGTCAGCTCCCGTATCGACTGGACGCCGTACTACAAGTACTGCATCGAAGCAGTCATGAACGGTGAAGCGATCGACACCGACTGGACCGGCACCCTCTCCACAGGTTCCGTTCTGCTGACCGAGGTCAACGAACAGGCTGCAGCGGAAGGCACGCAGGAAAAGATCGACGAAGTCAAGGCACAGCTTGAGGCCGGCGAAGTCCATGTCTTCGACACCTCTATGTTCACTGTAGAGGGTAAAAAGGTCGACAGCTACAAGGCTGACGTTGATACAGACGAAGCGTACGAAGGCGACACGGAAGTCATCGCTGACGGTTACTTCCACGAATCCGAGTTCCGTTCGGCGCCGTACTTCGATCTGAAGATCGACGGCATCCACCTGCTCGACACAGCATTCTAAGACAAACAAAAGCAATGATTGGAAAACCCCGGTCAGACCGGGGTTTTCCGCCTTGCTTTAAAAAGGAGTTGATCTGTTTGAACAATCAGGTCCCGGCCGTATCGATGCAGGGCATCTCCAAAGCCTTTGGCACGATTCAGGCAAATTACAATGTAGACCTAAATATCTTCCGCGGCGAGATCCTGTCTCTGCTCGGAGAAAACGGCAGCGGCAAGACAACGCTGATGAATATGCTCGCCGGCATCTACTATCCCGATGAAGGCGAGATCTTTATCGACGGCAAGCCCGCTTCCATCCATTCTCCGAAAGAGGCGTATTCGTACGGTATTGGCATGATCCACCAGCATTTCAAGCTGGTCGACGTGTTCACAGCGGCGGAGAACATCGTGCTCGGCACGATGGACAAGGGAAAACTGGATATGGCGAAGGCGATCGCCCGGATCCGCAACATCTGCGAGACCTACGGGTTTGATGTCGATCCCAACCAGAAGATCTACGACATGTCCGTTTCACAGAAGCAGACCGTCGAGATCGTGAAAGTGCTCTACCGCGGGGCGGACATCCTGATCCTGGATGAGCCGACCGCTGTTCTGACGCCGCAGGAAACGGACAAACTGTTCGCGGTCCTGCGCAACATGCGCAACGACGGCAAAGCGATCGTCATCATCACGCACAAACTCCACGAAGTGGAGTCTCTTTCCGACCGTGTGGCGGTCCTCAGAAAGGGGCAGTTCATCGGGGAACTCATCACGAAGAACACCGATGCGCAGGAAATGACGAACATGATGGTCGGCCGTGAAGTTTCGCTCAACATCGACCGTCCGGAGCCAGTGGACAGCAAGCCGCGCATTGTCGTGAAAAACCTCACTGTGCGCAGCGACGACGGCATCCTCAAGCTGGACGACGTCTCGTTCACGGCGCATACCGGGGAGATCCTCGGCATCGCCGGCATCTCCGGCAGCGGCCAGAAAGAACTGCTCGAAGCAATTGCCGGCCTGCAGCGTGTCGAATCCGGCACGATCGAGTACGTGAACGATGACGGCAGCAGCGAATCGCTGCTCGGCAAAGATCCGCTGGAGATCGCGGCGCTGGGCGTTTCCCTGTCCTTCGTCCCGGAAGACCGGCTTGGCATGGGCCTTGTCGCCAGCATGGACCTGACGGACAACATGATGCTCCGTTCATTCCGCCGCGGTCGTTCGATCTTCACCGACCGCAAAACGCCACGTGAACTGGCTGAAAAAGTCGTCGACGAACTCGAAGTCAGTACCCCGAGCGTAAACACCCCGGTCAGAAGACTGTCCGGCGGCAATGTACAGAAGGTCCTGGTCGGCCGCGAGATCGCCAGCTCCCCGACGGTGCTGCTTTCCGCCTACGTCGTCCGCGGACTGGATATCAACTCTTCGTATATGATCTACGATCTGATCAACAAGCAGAAAGAGCGCGGTGTCGCCGTCATCTATGTCGGCGAAGACCTCGATGTCCTGCTTGAACTGTGCGACCGGATCCTGGTGCTCTGCGGCGGCAAGGTCAGCGGTGTCCTGGATGGTCCCACGGCGGAGAAGAATCAGGTCGGACTTCTCATGACAAAACTGGGAGGAGGTGAGCCGGTTGAACAATAGCGTCAAAGAACCGTTCCTCCACATCACAAAACGCAGGGAAATGGCGTGGCAGAAGGCATGGGCGATCCGTATCGGAATGATCGTCTTCGCATTGATCCTCTGCGCAGCCATCACGGCATTGACGACAGAACTGTCGCCGATCGCGGTCTACGGGACCATGTTCAAAGGCGCTCTGGGCAGCGCCCGCAAAGTGTGGGTCCTCGGTAAGGAACTCGCGATCCTGCTTGCGATCGCACTGGCTCTGACTCCCGCATTCCGCATGAAGTTCTGGAACCTCGGCGGTGAGGGACAGGTGCTCATGGGGTGTCTCGCGACGTCTGCCTGCATGATCTATCTCGGCAAAACGCTGCCGAACGCGGTCCTCATCCCTGTGATGCTGATCTCGGCGGTGGTTGCCGGTGCGGTCTGGGCGATGATCCCGGCGTTCTTCAAAGCGAAGTGGAACACCAACGAGACCCTGTTCACGCTGATGATGAACTACGTGGCGACGCAGCTCGTGGCATACTTCATCATCATCTGGGAATCGCCCAAGGGCTCCGGCAAGGTCGGCATCATCAATCAGAAGTCAGAAGCCGGATGGCTCCCGGTGATCGGCAACAACAAGTACCTGCTGATCATCCTGATCGTCGCACTGCTCACGGTCGCGATGTATGTCTATCTCAACTACAGCAAACACGGGTATGAGCTGTCCGTCGTCGGCGAAAGCCAGCAGACGGCCCGCTACGTCGGCATCAAGGTTGACCGTGTCATCATCCGGACGCTTGTTCTGTCCGGCGCGGTCTGCGGCCTGACCGGCTGGCTGCTCGTATCAGGTTCCGATCACACGATCACCACAACGCTGGCAGGAGGCCGCGGGTTCATCGGTGTCATGGTCGCCTGGCTTGCCCAGTTCAATCCGTTTGCGATGGTCGCCAGCAGCCTGCTGCTCGTATTCATGAGCCGCGGCGCCCAGGAAATTTCGACGATCTACGGACTCAATGCGTCCTTCGGCGATATCCTGACCGGCATCATCCTGTTCTGCATTATCAGCAGCGAATTCTTTATTAACTACAAGCTGCACGTCCGCAAAGCGGCAGGAAAGGAGGAAGCATAAATGTTTGATCTTATTGGCTTCATTCCCCGCGCGGTCGTTCAGAGCATCCCGCTGCTTCTCGGGTGTACCGGTGAAACGATTTCCGAGAAGGCCGGCAGCCTGAACTTGGGAATCCCCGGCGTCATGTACGTCGGCGCGATCAGCGGCGTCATCGGCTCGTTCCTCTATGAACAGAACAGCGGCGGCAACCTCAACCCGGCGCTGGCTATCCTGATCCCGATGTGCGCCTGCCTCCTCGGGTCACTGCTCATGGGTCTTCTGTTCAGTTTCCTGACGGTCACCCTCCGCGTCAATCAGAACGTCACCGGTCTTGCTATGACGACGTTCGGCGTCGGCTTTGGCAACTTCTTCGGTGGTTCCCTGATCAAGCTGACGGGCAGCGAAGTGCCGTCCATCACCTTGTCCGCGACGAGCCACTACTTCAGTAAATCGCTGCCTTTTGCCAAGGATATGGGCGCATTCGGGGAAATCTTCCTGTCCTACGGATTCCTGGCATACGTGGCGATCGCCATCGCCATCGTGGCGGCGTATATCCTGAAGAAGACCCGTACCGGTCTGCATTTGCGCGCCGTCGGTGAAAACCCGGCCACAGCTGACGCAGCCGGTATTCCGGTCACCAAGTATAAGTATCTGTCGGTCTGCATCGGCTGCATGATCGCGGGGCTCGGCGGTCTGTACTACGTCATGGACTACGCCAGCGGCGTCTGGTCCAACGATGCGTTCGGCGACCGCGGATGGCTTGCCATCGCCCTGGTCATCTTCACGATCTGGAGACCGAACGTGGCGATCTTCGCTTCGATCCTGTTCGGCGGTCTGTTCATCTTCTATCTGTTCATTCCGTCCAGCAGCATGGCGACAAAGGAACTGTACAAGATGCTTCCGTACGTTGTTACGATCATCGTCCTCGTACTGACCAGCATGCGCAACAAGCGCGAAAGCCAGCCGCCTGAAGCGTTAGGCTTGCCGTACTTCCGCGAGGAGCGGTGACGCTGCTGTCCTGACGGAAAGCGATTCCACCTCGGCGGAAGAACACAGATACAAAAAGACCTGCCTGCGGGCGGGTCTTTTTTACAGTATGCAGAGCTTGCGGAAAAATGATGCGGCAAGATGCAATTCCTGTTCCAAACAGCCGTCAATTGTGGTAAAATATCCGCAAGTATGCAGAGGCATATGAGAGAGTTTTTTCCGCGAAAGGGCAATCAAAAGATGCAGAAACCGATCGACAACAAGCAGACCTGGATGAACAGCGCCCTGAACAAAGGCACCGTCATCGGTAATGCGCAGATTGGTCCCGCGTCTTCCAAAACCGTGATCGGCAATGCTGTCATCGGCGGGATGGCTGCCTGCTGCGGCGGTGATGTCGATACTGTGGCCGGCGGTCTTGCTCCGGCTGATATGATCGGTAACGCATCGGTTGCCACCGGTGTTGTCGGCAATGCTGTGATCGAGAGTCCGAATTGGAAAAAGAAATGATGTGAATGGTCCGGTTTTTCTCTTCCGAGAAAGCCGGTTTTTTTAAAAACGATGCTGCAGATAAGAGGCGGCAGGAAATACATACAAATGTGAAAGGATAGGAGGATCCAATGGCAAAAAGAACAGATGTCAAGAAAGTGCTGATCATCGGCTCCGGCCCGATCGTCATCGGGCAGGCGGCGGAGTTTGACTACGCGGGGACACAGGCGTGCCTGGCGCTGAAGGAAGAAGGATATGAAGTCATCCTCTGCAACAGCAACCCGGCGACCATCATGACCGATACGTCCATCGCGGACAAAGTTTACATGGAACCGCTCACCCTCGAATATATCGCCAAGATCCTCCGCTATGAGCGTCCTGACGCGATCGTTCCCGGCATCGGCGGGCAGACCGGTCTGAACCTGGCGATGCAGCTGGAGAAGAAAGGTGTCCTCGAAGAATGCCGCGTCAAACTCCTGGGCACTCCCAGCGAGAGCATCGAGCGCGCGGAGGACCGCGAACTGTTCAAAGAGATGTGCGAGTCCATCGGCGAGCCGGTCATTCCCTCGGAGATCACCTACAGCGTTGAGGAGGCAAAGGAAGCGGCCAAGCATATCGGCTACCCGGTCGTGCTGCGCCCGGCGTTCACTCTGGGCGGTACAGGCGGCGGATTTGCGTACGATGAAGAGGAACTCGTCGAGATCGCGACGAACGGTTTCAACCTGTCCCCGGTGCATCAGGTCCTCGTCGAAAAGAGCGTCAAAGGGTACAAAGAGATCGAGTTCGAAGTCATGCGCGACAGCAATGACACAGCGATCACGATCTGCGGCATGGAGAACGTCGACCCGGTCGGCGTCCACACCGGCGACAGCATCGTCGTGGCCCCGATCCTCTCGCTGAACGACCACGACCTCAAGATGCTCAACGACAGCGCCATCAAGATCATCAGAGAACTCAAGATCGAAGGCGGCTGCAACGTGCAGTTCGCGCTGCACCCCGAGACCAGCGAATACTACCTCATCGAGGTCAACCCGCGCGTTTCCCGTTCGTCCGCTCTTGCGTCCAAGGCCAGCGGCTATCCGATCGCCCGCGTCACCGCCAAGATCGCGATGGGTATGGCGCTCGAAGAGATCGAGGTGGCCGGCGGGACCGCGGCCATGGAACCCAGCCTCGACTACATCGTCGCGAAGTTCCCGCGCTTCCCGTTCGACAAATTCGCGGATGCGTCCAATGCGCTTGGTACGCAGATGAAAGCGACCGGCGAAGTCATGGGCATCGGCAGCAATCTCGAGGAGTGCATCCTGAAGTCGGTCCGTTCGCTCGAGATCGGCGTCAACCATCTGTACATGTCGAAGTTCGACGATATGACCACAGAGGAGATCCTCGAATACCTGAAGACATTCCGCGACGACAACTTCTTCGCGATCGCAGAGGTGCTGTACCGCGGCGTCAGCGTCGAGAAACTGCATGAGATCACGATGATCACACCGCTCTTCCTCGAGTCCGTGAAGAAGATCATCGACATGGAGAACAACCTGAAAGCGCACGTCAATGATGTGGGCGTCCTCAAAGAAGCGAAAGTCATGGGCTTCTCCGACGCGTATATCGCGCATCTGTGGAACTGTGACGAGATCGAGATCTACGAGAAGAGAAAGAAAAACGGCATCGTGCCTGTCTTCCGCATGGTCGATACTCTGCACACCGGTAAGTACATCGCATATCTGTACTCGTCCTACAGCGGCCAGAACGACAGCCGCCTGACCGACAAAAAGAAAATCGTCGTACTCGGTGCTGGTCCGATCCGCATCGGGCAGGGCGTTGAATTCGATTACTCGACCGTCCATGCCGTCCAGACCATCAAACGCGCCGGCTATGAAGCCATCATCATCAACAACAACCCGGAGACTGTTTCGACCGACTACACCACAGCGGACAAACTGTACTTCGAGCCGCTGACGCCGGAAGATGTCATGGCGATCCTCGATTTTGAGAAGCCGATCGGCGTCATCGCTTCCCTGGGCGGGCAGACAGCGATCAACCTCGCGCAGCCGCTTGTCGACCGCGGGATCAAGATCATCGGCACGGACTGCGACGCCATTGAGCGCGCCGAGAACCGCGACAGTTTCGAGAAGGTCCTCGAAGGACTGCAGATCCCGCAGCCCAAGGGCAAGGCGGTCACGAAGATCGAAGACGGCGTCAGAGCAGCCGAAGAAATCGGCTACCCCGTGCTGGTACGGCCTTCGTTCGTCCTCGGCGGCCGTGCGATGCAGATCGTCGCGAATGAGGAGCAGCTGCGGCAGTACCTCAAGGAAGCGGTCGAGATCGACGAAGACAAACCGGTCCTTGTAGATAAATACATCCTAGGCAAAGAACTCGAAGTCGACGCCATCTGCGACGGTCGCGACGTCTTTGTTCCGGGCATCATGGAGCTGGTCGAACGTACCGGCGTCCACTCCGGCGACAGCATCAGCGTCTATCCGACCTTCAGCGTGAGCGACAAGGTCAAGGGTACGATCCTGCAGTACGCGAAAAAGCTCGGACCGAGCATCGGCATCGTCGGTCTGTACAACATCCAGTTCATTGTGGATGAGAACGACGACGTCTACATCATCGAGGTCAATCCGCGGTCGTCCCGTACAGTACCGTTCCTCTCCAAGTCTACCGGTTATTCGCTCGCGGATATCGCGACGGAGGTCATCCTCGGCAAGACGCTGAAGGAGCAGGGCATCTTCGACCTCTATCCGGAAGAAAAAGAACGCCATTACGTCAAGGTGCCGGTATTCTCCTTCAACAAACTCAAGGGGCTCGACACTTATCTGTCCCCGGAGATGAAGTCGACCGGCGAGGCGATCGGCTACGACAAAAAACTCAACCGCGCTCTGTACAAAGCACTGCAGGCGTCCGGCACCAAGATGAAGAACTACGGCACGGTGTTCGTGACACTGGCCGGCAAGGATAAAGTGGAAGCGCTTCCGCTGGTGCGGCGGTTCTACAACCTCGGCTTCAACATCGAGGCGACCCCGGGTACGGCGGCGTTCCTGAAAGAGCAGGGCATCCGCACACGTTCGCTGCAGAAGATCAGCGACGGCAGCAACGAGATCCTCGACGCGATCCGTTCCGGCCACATGGCGTACATCATCAACACGCGCAGCCTGGGCGATGACCATCAGGAATCCGACGGCCACCAGATCCGCCTCTGCGCCAGCGAGAACAACGTCACGCTGTTCACCTCGCTCGACACCGTCGGCGTCGTGCTGGATGTCCTTGAAGAGACGACCCAGACGATCTCGACCATCGACGCACAGTAGCGCCCGGCCTGCCGGTAACAGGAAGGCAAATACGCAAGATCCTGCTGACGCTGTTCAGCAGGATCTTTTTTGATGTATACTGAATGAAAGAGGAACTTACGGCAGGCGCACCGCACGGCTGCAGAAGGAGAACACTATGATCAAGGTCATCACGGGAGATATCACAAAGCTTAACGTAGACGCGATCGTCAACGCTGCGAACAAGACGCTGCTCGGCGGCGGAGGCGTGGACGGCGCAATCCACAGAGCAGCCGGGCCGGGCCTTCTGGAGGAGTGCTGGACGCTTCACGGCTGCGAGACCGGAGAGGCGAAGATCACCAAGGGGTACGATCTGCCCGCGAAGTATGTCGTCCACACGGTGGGGCCTGTCTGGCACGGCGGGTATGGAGATGAAGAAGAAAAACTGTCCGCCTGCTACTGGAACAGCCTGAAGCTGGCGGTGGACAACGGTGTCAGGAGCATCGCTTTTCCGGCGATCAGCACCGGTGTGTACGGATACCCGAAAGAGAAGGCGGCGAGAACGGCGGTCCGGGCGGTCCGCGGGTTTTTGAACCGCCGGGAGCGTGAACTGCGTGAAGAAGCTGCCCGGCGCGGCGCCGACCCGGACAAAGCGGCGGAAGACAACGAGATGCTGGTGGTCCTGTGCGCCTTTGCCGCATCGGATGCAGCGATCTACGAACGGATCCTGGCGGAGGATGCCGGCGAAGAATAAACAGAAGGGACTGATCAAATGCCTTTCAGAATCATCAGGGACAACATCGTCAATGTAGCGGCGGACGCGATCGTCAACACCGCCAACCCGCGGCCTGTGGTCGGAGCCGGGACCGATACTGCGGTCTATGAGGCAGCCGGCAGAGAATCGCTGCTCGCGGAGAGACGGAAGATCGGGCGGATCAAACGGGGCGATGCCGCGGCAACGCCCGCTTTTGCGCTGCCTGCGAAGTACATCATCCACACCGTCAGCACAGGCTGGAAGGGCGGACACTTCGGGGAGAGAAAGATCCTCGCTTCCTGTTATCGCCGTTCGCTGGAAGTCGCGAAAGAACTGGGGTGCGAAAGCATCGCCATCCCGCTGCTCGCGGCGGGGTCTTACCGTGTCCCGAAAGACATCGCTCTGACCATCGCACTGGATGAGATCCGGCAGTTCCTGATGGAAAACGACATGGATGTCACGCTGGTCGTGTTCGACCGCGAGGCGTATGCGCTCTCCGCGAATTTGCTGTTCGATGTGCAGTCCTTCATCGATGATGAAACGGCGGCATCGCTTCACGAAGAAGAATACCGGTACGATTTGAGGCGGCGGAATCTGGATGAAACCGTCAAAAACATTGTCAGTGATACCGACTACGCGGACTATGCATACCCGCGGAGATTGGCGGAAGAAGAGGAAGAAAGAAGCTTCGGGGCTGCGCCGGATATGTGGAACAGGCCGGCGAAAGCGGGGCCGCCTGTGCCGCCAGCAGCGCCGTCGACGGTACCTTTCGGTGCAGGGGGACCTGTTGCGGGATACGGCGGAAAGGTGGCCAAAAAGGTCGCGATGCCGGATTTCTCAGACGAGGCATTGGAATCTGCAGTGCCGGAGGAGCCGGCAGCTGATTTTGCGAAAGTGGAAGCATCGGAACCCGCGGATCAGCTGATCTGCGCCATGGCGGAACCGGTCGAAGCGGTCACAGACGAGATGCCGGATTTCACGAAAGTCGGCATGTCCTTCCGCGATAAACTGTTCGAACTTATCGACGCGCGCGGGCTGACGGATCCGGAGGTCTACAAGCGCGCCAATATCGACCGCAAGCTGTTTTCCAAGATCCGCAGCAGCGAAGAGTACACGCCGAAGAAGAAGACCGCGCTCGCACTGGCGGTAGCGCTGAAGCTGTCTCTCGCGGAAACGGAAGACCTGATCGCCCGCGCCGGTTATGCGCTCTCGCCAAGCAGCCGGTTCGATATGATCATCAAGTTTTTCATCACGCACAGCGATTACGATATCTACAAGATCAACGCGACGCTGTTCCTGTACGATGAGCCCTTGCTCGGCTTATAGAGGCGGTTATGCATTTCGGGTTTTCTTACACAGGACTGCTCCTGCTGCTGATGCTGTTCATTCCGAACCTGTTCTGGACAAAGAACAAGCCGGCCGGATACGACCAATACGCCCCGCACGAGAACAAAGTGCTGCTTTGCCTGGAACGGGCGGGGGAAGTGCTGGTCACCGGTCTGCTGCTGGTGTTCCGTGATTTTAACGTGCAGGGATTTGAGCCCCGGCTTTTGTGGCTGGCAGGTGCGTTCGCACTGATGGTTATGTATGAACTGTACTGGATCCGGTATTTCCGCAGTGAAAAAACGATGTGTGATTTCTACAGCAGTTTTCTGGGTGTCCCCGTCGCCGGTGCTACGCTGCCGGTCCTTGCCGTCCTGCTGATGGCGGTTTACGGGAGGAATCCGCTCCTCTTTGCAGCAGGGATCATCCTTGGTATCGGTCACATCGGCATTCATCTTCAGCATGCAAAAGAGGCATCCCGCCGGGATGGCTGACAACATGATTGAGAATAGAACGCTCTCAAACCCGCCCGCAGGGCGGGTCTTTTAATGTCGCCTGCAAAGCGACCATCTGCCTGTCCGGATATCGTACACTCCAATCGTAAAGAAAAAGACGCCGGCGGCCGGGGGCCGGCGAAGATAGTAACACGGATGCCCCGCAAGGGCATCGACCAAAGAGGAGGTACGAACCATGAAAAAGAATGAAGAAAAGAAAGCGGCAGCCAACCTGACCGAGATGGTCTTCATCCTGGACCGCAGCGGCAGCATGCATGGACTGGAAGAGGATACGATCGGCGGGTTCAACTCGATGATCGACAAGCAGAAGAAGGAAGACGGAAAAGCATTCGTTTCCACCGTCCTGTTCTGCGATGAATCGAAGGTCATCCACGACCGTGCAGATCTCGCGGAGATCAAACCCCTGACGCAGGAAGAGTACTACACCTGCGGCTGCACAGCCCTGCTGGATGCGGTCGGCGACGCGATCCATCACATCGGCAATGTGCACAAGTACGCGCGGCCGGAAGACCGGCCGGACAAGACGGTCTTCGTCATCATCACGGACGGGCTTGAGAACGCGAGCCGCCGCTACACCTACGATAAGGTGCGGCAGCTGATCGGCAAGCAGAAAGAGAAGTACGGGTGGGAGTTCCTGTTCCTTGGTGCCAACATGGATGCGGTGGAAGTCGCGGCGCGCGTCGGAATCGCCAGAGACCGGGCGGTCGAGTACAACTGCGATGATGTCGGCGTCGAACTCAACTACAACACCGTCAGCGAAGCAGTCACCAGCATGCGCGCATGCGGCTCGATCAATCCGCAGTGGGCAGCGCCGATCAAGAGGGACAAGGCAACCCGCAAGTCGAAGAGATAATGCCCGCCGCACTCCGCGCGCCAGCCTCTGACCGTCAGCGGCGGTAAAAATGAATATGAAAACCGCGGCGCAGGTGCTCCAGCTCGAGAACTTCGTTGTGAGCGAAGCGAACACAGTAGTTCGAGAGCGAGCACCTGACAGCCGCGGTTTTGTATTTGCTTTTTTCTACTGCCTATTCAGTACGCCGCGCGCGAGCAGGGCGGCCTCTTCCTCTTCCGTGAGCCCGAGCACCTCCCGGTTGTGCTGCCCCAGCAGCGGCGACGGGGCGTCGACACTGCCCGGCGTAGCGGAGAATTTGACAACCGGACCCGGTACGTCCACCTCCCCGAGCAGCGGATGCTGTGTCGGGACCATCATCCCGCGCGCCTTGATCTGCGGGTTCTCCACCGCCTCCTGCATGTTCATGACAGGGCTGCAGGGGATACCGGCTTCCTCCAGCAGCGATTCGATCTCGGCCCGGGTATGCTGTGCGCACCAGGCGGCGACCGCGTTCTTCAGGTCGGGATCGTAGTGGATGGTGCGGTCCCAGTTGGTCTTGTAGCGCGGATCGTCAAGGAGTTCTGTGAGTCCGGCTTTCCGGCAGAACCTCTCCCACAGGTCGTCGTTGCCGATGGCGATGACCAGCATGCCGTCTTTGCAGTGATAGCAGTCGAACGGGGTGATCGACGGATCCGCGCAGCCTCTGCGGTGTGGAATACCGTGCCCGCGCGCCACATAGGTCGGCATGTTTTCGGTGATGCTGAACGCGCTGTCGAGCATGGCGACATCGATGTACTGGCCTTCGCCGGTCATATCTCTGTGATGGAGCGCCATGAGGATGCCGATGACCAGATACAGACCGGAAGTGTGGTCGATGATGCAGGGACCGACCTTGACGGGATCCTGGTCGGGATAGCCGGTCAGGTCGAGGATACCGCTCATAGCCTGCGCGACGATATCGTAGCAGGGGCGGTGCGAGAGAGGGCCTGTCTGACCGAATCCGCTCACAGAGGCGTACAGAATGGCAGGATTCACCTGCCGGACGGCATCGTAGTCGATACCGAGTTTTGCTGTGACGCCTGGTTTGAAGTTCTCCACAACAAGATCCGCGTCCCGGATCAGATCAAAGAGCAGGTCTTTGCCCTGCGGTTCTTTCAGATTGAGCGACACGCTCTTTTTGCCGCGGTTGAAGATGGCGAAGTATTCGCTTTCTCCGTTGGTTTCATCGAGCGGGCCCCAGGTCCTTGCCTGGTCGCCTGCCGGCGATTCAATTTTGATGACCTCCGCGCCGTAATCCGCCAGGATCATGGTGCAGAACGGGCCGCTCATCGCGGTCGTCAGGTCGATCACTTTCAGTCCGTCAAGTGGTTTTGCCATGGTATGTGTCCCCCTATGTGCACCATGATAGCATAAAAGAAAGATTCTTGTGCTGTTCCGAAGGGGAGAATATAATAGAATCGCTAAGAATAAGCATTACCGATAGAACAGAAAGAGGAATTCCCAATGACTATTCTTCTCCTTTCGGCGCTGTTGCCGCCGATCGTCCTGCTGGTTTGGATCTACAGAATGGACAAGATCGAATCCGAGCCGCCGCGGCTGATCCTGAAGCTGCTGCTGTTCGGGGCATTGTCCTGCATTCCTGCCGCCATCATCGAGAGTTTCGCGGGAGGGCTGCTGCAGAACGTGATCTCCCCGTACCAGTTCGGAACGCTGTACCAGTTCCTGTACTATTTCCTCGTTGTGGCATGGACGGAAGAAGGGGTCAAGCACTTTGCCCTCAAGCATGGCAGCTGGAAGAATCCCGCGTTCAACTACCGCTTTGACGCCATTGTGTATGCGACAGCTGCTGCACTCGGCTTTGCAGCGGCAGAGAACGTCATGTACGTCTTCCAGTTCGGCATTCAGGTGGCGGCGCTGCGTGCGGTCACGGCGATTCCCGGACACTGCATCTTCGGCATCTACATGGGGTACTACTACGGGCAGGCCAAGCATTGTCAGCAGGTCGGAGACACCGGAAAGCAGCACATGTACCAGTTCCTGAGCATCTTTATGCCGGTCCTGCTGCACGGGTTCTATGACTTCTGCGCAACGCTCAACTACTCGCTCATGACGATTCTCTTCCTGGTCTACATCATTATCCTGGACATCTTTGCCTTCCGTTCCATCCGGCGCTTTGCCAGAGATGACGAGCACATTCCGGGAACGGCAGAGGACGGCGACCCCGGTTACGGGAGCGGCGATATGTACAAAGACTATCGGAACGGCACCTACGGCGGGTATGGAGATACGACTTACACAGGCTGGCAGAACGGACAGAATACGGGCGGCTGGCAGAACGGTACCAGCGAGCAGAGCAGCGACGATGATCCCTTCGGGATTGGTCCGCTGAGTCACTAGAGAAGATGAGCATTGAAAGCGATGTGTTCCGCAGGCGGATCCCGCTGCCTGCGGAACTGAAGAAATATGGATTTACCGAGACACCGGAGGGGCAGGTCTATGAGACGGATCTGCTCGCCGGTGCTTTTCGCGCGCGGATCACCGTACAGGGGTCGCTCCTTGCCGACGGCAGTTGCGTCAGCGGAGACGTCATCGATGCAGACACCGGAGAGTCCTACATCCCGCTGCGCGTGGAACGGCAGGTCGGGACCTTTGCGGCGGAGGTGCGCAAGACCTATCTGGAACTGCTGGAGGACATTGCGGAGAAATGCTTCCGGGAGCAGCGGTTCCTGGCAGCGCAGACCGGGCGGCTCGCTGCGGCCATCAAGGAGACTTACGGCGATGATCCGCAGCACATCTTTGAAAAGCATCCGGAGATCACGACGTTCCGCAATGAACGCACACAGAAATGGTATGCGATCACGATGGATCTCTCTGCCGGGAAACTGAAGACAGCGGCGGCAGGGAAGAAAAAGGACGGGAAAACGGAGCCTGATCCGCTCGACCGGTACGATGCAAAAGCGGACGTCGAGATTATGAATGTGAAGGCAGCGCCGGAGAAGGTCGAAGAGCTGGTGAAGCAGCCCGGCATCTATACGGCTTATCACATGAATAAAAAGCACTGGATCACCATCCTGCTGGACGGGACGGTGCCGGATGCTGATATCCTTGCGCTGATCGAAGACAGCCATGCGCTGATCAGCCGGGGCGGCGCGAAGAAGAGCGGCGAACAGCTGGTGGACGGTGTCTGGGTGATCCCGTCGGCCTATGACGAGTTCGATGTGGCAGCTGCGTTCGCTGCCGATCCTGACCTGGAATGGCAGCAGGCAGCGCGGATGCAAGTGGGGGACACAGTCTATATCTACGTGGGCGTTCCCATCAAGGCGATCCGGTACCGGTGTTCTGTCAAAGCTGCGAATGTGCCCAATCATTCCGGCTACCGGGAGGACAAGTACCCGTATGTCGTGATCCTGCACCTTGAAGAGGTCTACGCGGACGATGTCATGCCGCTTGTGAAAATGCGCGAGCTGGGATTGTACGGCGTGCGCGGTGCAAGGCGGGTGCCGGAGCGGGTCGCGTCGTATCTGGAATCGCTGCGCGGATAAGACCTGGCGGCCATGCTATTTTTTATACGCTATAAGTAGTATAAATCGGAATTAAATTGTATAATATATCTACGATAACTCTTGTTTTATGAGCAATAATTCTGTTTTGTATTAGTAAGAGGACTGCAGATGGGGTATTATGTTAGCGACAGGCAAGTGCTTGCTTCCGCGATGGAACGGTCATTGTACCGTCCGCTGCGGCTCCGTATAGACGGCTGCGAGAGGACTGACGAAGTGCTGGGGCTCGGCCATCCGCTGTATCAGGCACTTTGCAGTGTATACACATTGACAAATACAACGGGGCACCCGATCCGTTATCCGGTGCTGCCGGCCGGCTGCATGACGCTTCTGTTCCGCGACCGTGGCGGCAGCCACAGGAGCTGGCTCTGCGGCCCTTCGGATCAGATCGCGAAAGTCCTTCTGGCGCCGGGGGACCAGCTGCTGGTGCTGGAATTCATGCCGGGCGGCAATACAGCGTTTCTCAACTGCGACGTGTCCGCTCTTGCCAACCGCTGCGCACCGGTCGCAGAGACGATCCGGAACGGCAGCCGCCTGCAGAAGATCGCTGAACGCGATATTCCGGTCAGTTTGAAAGCGCTGCTGATGTCGCGCGTGCTGCGCGTGGAATCCTCGGAAAGAGAGCGCGACTATCTGATCCGCTTCTGTGCGGAGGAGATCCTCCGGTCAAACGGCGCGGTCAAAGTCGGGGAACTGGCAAAGAAGGCGGGGTTCACCGAACGGTATATCAGTCAGGTGTTCGGGCGGTATATCGGATTGCCGCCCAAGATGTATTCCGAGATCATCCGTCTGCAGACTTCCCTGAAAACGGTATTGCCGGAAGAGGGGGCGCCGCCTGCGGCGGGCACGGAAAAGTCGCTGCTCGAGATCGCTGTGGAGAGCGGGTATTTCGATCATGCGCACATGAACCGCGCATATCAGCGTTTCCTCCATTGTTCTTCCGGAGCACTGCGCAGGAGAGGCCTTGCGGCGATCGATTTTGGCAGAGTAAGGGATCTGCTGGAGGAAGGAAAGGAAAGTCAGTATGACGGGGAAATACTATCTGGGGCTGGACAACGGGACGACCGGGACGACGGCGCTGATCCTCGATGAAAACTGGAACAGCGTAGGCCGCGGGTATAAAGAACTGACGCAGCATTATCCAAGACCCGGCTGGGTCGAACATGATGCGATAGAGATCTGGGACAGTGTTCTCTATGCGGTGCAGGAGGCCTGCAGACAGGCGGGGATCGAGGTTTCGCAGCTTTCGTGCATCGGGATCGACAACCAGGGGGAGACGGTCGTTCTTTGGGACAAGGTGACCGGCATGCCGGTCTATCCCGCGATCGTCTGGCAGGACCGGCGCACTGCCCGGTACGCGGACAGCATCACGGAAGAGTACGGGGCGATGGTCCGGGAGAAGACCGGTCTGATGATCGATTCCTATTTCTCCGCGACCAAGATCAAGTGGATCCTGGACAATGCTGAAGGCGTCCGTGAGAAGGCGGAAAGCGGCCGTGTCCTCGCGGGGACGCTGGATACCTGGATCATCTGGAAAATGACGCACGGGCGGACGTTTGTCACCGATGTGACGACAGCCAGCCGCACGATGCTTTTCAATATCCACACGAAGAAGTGGGATCAGGATATTCTGGACGCGCTGGGCATCGACAGGCGCATGCTGGCGGAGATCAAAGACAGTTCCTGCGTCTATGGGCACACCGATCCGTTGGATTTCTTCGGCGCACGGATCCCGATCGCGGGCTCTGCGGTCGACCAGCAGGCGGCGCTGTTCGGGCAGGGCTGCTTTGCGCCGGGCGATATCAAGTGCACCTATGGGACGGGCTGCTTCATGCTGATGAACACCGGTGAAAAGCCGATCTACTCGCGCAACGGGATCCTGACCACGGTCGCATGGGGCATCAACGGGGCTATGACGTTCGCTCTCGACGGCGGTGTCTACATCACGGGCGCTGCCACCCAATGGCTCCGCGACAAGCTGCAGATCATCGGAAGCGCATCGGAGACAGAGCAGATGGCGCTCGATGCGGGGGACAACGGAGATGTATACTTCGTGCCGGCGTTTACCGGTCTGGCAGCCCCGCACTGGGACAGCTACGCGCGCGGCATGATCATCGGCATCACAGGCGGTACGACCAGAGAACATATTGTACGCGCCTGCCTGGAGTCCACGGCGTATCAGGTCAAAGACAATCTGGACGTCATGCGCCTCGACGCCAATATGCCGATCAACCGGATGCGGGTGGACGGCGGTGCCGTTGTCAACAACTGTCTGATGCAGTTCCAGGCGGACATGCTGGGTCTGCCGATCGATATCCCGCAGATCCACGACACGACGCCGCTGGGGGCGGCGTATCTGGCGGCGCTCGGAATCGGCGATTTCAAATCGCTGGATGAAATTACGGAGAAGTGGAAGCTCGAGAAGACCTTTGAACCCAGAATGGGAGCGGATGAGCGCGAAACGCTGCTGTACAAGTGGCATAAAGCGGTCGAGCGGTCCAAAAACTGGGTCGAGGAATAGCGATTCCTTACAATAACCAAGCATTCACACTCATATAACAGTCACTTACTTCATTGTCTCGAAAGGAGCCTACCCATGAGCAAAATGATGCTGTTCAGCCCCGGGCCTGTCATGACCAGACAAAATGTCAGAGAGTCCCTGATGCACTATGACATCTGCCACCGCAGCAGAGAGTTTGAAGAAATGTACGCCGGTCTGTGCGCCAAGATCAACAAAATCTTCGGTGCGGATGATACGTACCGTTCAGTCGTTATTTCCGGTTCCGGCACCTCTGCAAACGAGACGGTCATCTCCTCGGTTCTGAAAGAGGGCGATACCGTTCTCCTGCTTCGCAACGGCGAGTTCGGCGACAGGCTGAAGCAGATCTACGACCAGTACGGGATCGGATATGTGGACTGCTCCTTTGAATGGGGCACCATGATGGACATCGATGAGATCGAGGCGGCGCTGCGCGCCAATCCGGAAATCAAAATGATCAGCATGGTCTTCCATGAGACCAGTTCTTCCATGATCAATCCGGTGCCCGGCGTAGGTGCGCTGGCGGACAAATACGGCAAGTGGTTCCATGTCGACTGCGTCAGCGCGGCGGCGGGACAGGTCATCGACGTGGCGGCCAATCACATCACCTTCGCGACGAGTGTCGGCGGCAAGTGTGTCGGAGCGTATCCCGGTTCTGCCTATGTCTGCGCGAAGATCGACGCCCTCGAGACCCTGACACCGGAGATGGGCCGCAATGTGTATCTCAATCTCGCCCGCCATTACCAGAAGGCGAAATCCGATGAGCAGACACCGAACACTCCGAATGTGACGCTGTTCTGGGCACTCGATCAGGCGCTTGCCAACATCCTGGAGGAGGGACTCGACGCGCAGATCGCCCGCTATCAGGAATGCGCGAAGATCCTGCGCGACGGGATGCGCGGAATGGGGCTGCGTCTGCTGCTGCCCGATGAGCAGATGGCAAACACCGTCACGAGCGTCTTCCTGCCGGCGGGGATGGATCTCGAGGCGTTCCTTTCCGACATGGAAGCGCACGGCTACACGGTCTATGCCGGCAAAGGCGTGTTCTACGATCAGAACATGTTCCAGGTCGCCAATATGGGCGAGATCTACCCGGAAGACTGCGAGAAGTTCCTCGGTGTACTCAAGGAGTGTCTCGCGTAACGGCGGCTGCGCAAACTATCTGTATAAACTCGTAAAGACCGGTCTATATGACCGGTCTTTTGTGGTATAATTTACTATGTATAATTGGATGTATATGGGCATTTTGCACAGTGGATGTGCAAATGCTCCTGAAAGATACCAGAAGGAGGATCACGATGTTAAGAGACGGACGGATCTGGATCGCTGTCAACGCAAACGGCGAACCTGTCAGCATCATTCCGAAGATGGCCAACCGCCATGGGCTCGTCGCCGGCGCGACCGGCACCGGCAAGACCGTGACCCTGAAAGTCATGGCGGAGTCCTTCAGCGAAATGGGCGTGCCGGTCTTCATCGCGGATGTCAAGGGTGACGTCGCGGGCATGATGGAACCCGGCGCGGACAGTGAAGACATGCAGAAGCGCATCGGGAAGTTCGGTCTGGCTGAGCATGGCTTTGAATACAAAGGCTGTCCCGTCACGCTGTGGGATATCTACGGGGAAAAAGGCATCCAGCTTAGGACCACGATCTCGGAGATGGGCCCGCTGCTTCTGGCGCGTGTACTCGATCTCAACGACCTGCAGAGCGACATTCTGAGCGTGGTCTTCAAGATCGCGGATGACAATGGCTGGCTGCTGTTCGATACTAAGGACCTCAAGTCGCTGCTCAACTACGTGGACGACCATTCCAATGAATACCAGGCGGAGTACGGCAAGATCTCCAGCGGCAGCATCGGTGTCATCATCCGTGCCGTCGTTGCGTTGGAATCGCAGGGGGCAGACATCTTCTTCGGAGAACCGGCGCTCAATATCACCGACTGGCTCGCGCAGGACATGGGGCGCGGGATGATCAATATCCTCGACAGTTCCAGCCTGATCAACCAGCCGCGCCTCTATTCGGCCTTCCTGCTGTGGATGCTGTCCGAACTCTTTGAAACGCTGCCGGAAGTCGGCGATCTGGAACGGCCCAAGATGGTGTTCTTCTTCGACGAAGCGCACCTGCTGTTCAACGACGCGCCGAAGGCGCTTCTGGAGAAGGTCGAGCAGGTCGTCAAGCTGATCCGCTCCAAAGGTGTCGGCGTTTACTTCTGCACACAGAATCCGCGGGACATCCCCGACGGCGTTCTGGCACAGCTCGGCAACAAAGTCCAGCACGGTCTGCGCGCCTACACACCGACCGATCAGAAGGCGGTCAAGGCAGCGGCGGATTCGTTCCGCACCAATCCGGATTTCGACACCTATGATACGATCCTGAATCTGGGGACCGGCGAAGCGGTGATCTCCTTCCTCGATGAGAAAGGCATCCCCGGGACGGCACAGAACTGCAAGGTCCTGCCGCCGCGCTGTCTGATGGCGGGCATTTCGGATGCTGCCAGAGATCAGAACATCAAAGGGAGCCTGCTGTACAGCAAGTATGCGGTCGCGGTAGATAATTACTCTGCGTTTGAGTTGCTGCAGCGGCTGGGATTTGAAGAGGAAGAAGCCAAAGCGGCGCTCGCGGAACAGGAGGCGGCCGAGAAAGAAGCTGCCCGCATCGCGAAGGAAGAAGAAAAAGAACAGGCACGCCTCGCAAAAGAGCAGCAGAAGGCGGAAGAGCGGGCGGAGAGAGAGCGGATCAAAGCCGAAGAAAAAGAAGCCCGCGAAATGCAGAAAAAGTACGAGCAGATGGAACGCGAAGCCGCCAGGGCGGAAGAGAAGCGCCAGAAAGAGATCCTGAAGGAATACGAGAGAAAAGAAAAAGAACGGCAGCGTGCGATCAAGAACATCACCAACTCGGTGGCAGGGTCCGTCGGCCGTGAGGTCGGCAGGAATGTCGGCAAGTCGTTCGGCAGAGTCGGCAAAAATGTCGGCGGCAACGTCGGCGCCAGCATCGCCCGCAACATCTTCGGCACGTTATTCAAGTATTGAGGCATGATGAGACACAGACATAACAAGACGGCACGTGAGAACAAGCACCGGCGGATATGCGGTGTGACCGCGCTGGCGATCTTGCTCCTGATGCTTCCGGCCCTTGCGGGGTGCGGCAGCGAGCCGGGCGGTTCCGCGGGCGAGATGCCAGGGGCTCCGCTGGCTGCGGCGGCCAGGCAGTGTGCGCAGGCCGGCAGCCAGGCGGCGGAAGAAGCCGCCGGACAGGAAGAGGCGGCAGCCGAGGCGAAGAAGGCGGAGGATGCAGCCGCAAAACTCGAGGAGTGCCGCGCTGCGCTCGCACTGACCGAGGACTACCGGGACAGTTTCGTTCACGGGGAGAAAGGCGCGGAATACCAGAAATACATCGTCCTTCACGATACGGAAGGGGACGGCGAAGCGTCGACTGTCATCGATTACTGGGACGGCAACGGCCAGGGGGTGGCGGCACACTTTGTCGTGAACCGGGACGGTACGGTCGTCCAGTGCGTACCGCTCGATAAGATCGCCCACCACGCGGGATACGGCGACGCCGGGCACAATGAAGCCTTCGGCGTCACGGATGAATCGCGGGACGATAAGGCCGGCACCGTACCGATCGGACCGGATCATCCGGACTATGGCATGAACTCGTACTCGGTCGGCATCGAGATGGTCCATTCCGGCGGAGACTACCCGGAAGCGCAGCTTGAGGCGCTGGATGCGCTGATCGCCTACATCGACGCCTATTACGGATTTGAGAGTACGATCATCGATCATAAAGCATGGAGGCTGGGGAACTCGGATACTTCTCCGGAATTCGCCCCCTACTTTGAAAACTACCAGGATCACAGGACACACGACTGATCCCGTTTAACAGAGATAAGAAAGACAGAAAGGAAAACGCCATGAGTGAAAAGATCTTTTGCACTTACTGCGGTGCGCTGAACGAAGCGGAAGCGGTGTTCTGCGAGCGGTGCGGCCATGCGCTGGAACCGCTGCACGCCCCTGCGCCGGCGCGGTCTGCGGAAGAAACCGCGGCAGACGGGCAGGATGACCTTCTGGAAACGCTGATGGCCGAGCCCGTGACCGAGATCAAAGAGGAGCCGGCACCCGCCCCCCGGCGTTCCCATCCGGACGAGACCGTCCTCGATGCGAACACACAGATGTATTCCCGGTCGCAGCTTGAAGCGGCGATCGCGGCCAGCGAATCCGCCAAGCGCGCCGAAGAGGCGCAGAAAGCGGACGAACTGGCAAGGCAGAAAGAGCGGCTGATCGAAGAATCGATCCGTTACTACGAGGAGGAAAAGCGCGAGCGCGCCGAAAAGCAGTCCGCCAAGATGCGGCGCCAGCAGGAGGACGCGCTGTACGCGGACTTCGAAGAGCCTCCCAAGACCGCTTACAGCGGGCAGAACGGCTACGGCGCAAATATGTATCACACGGCACCGCCGAAGAAGAAAAAGACATGGATCCCGATCCTGCTTGTCGTGCTGCTCCTGCTTGCGGCAGGCGGCGTCCTCGGATGGAAGTTCCTGTTCAACAAAACGAGCGTCGACCTGACGCACAACATCACAGCGCAGGACATCGCAATAGAAGGATATGACGGAGAGGGCGTTGTGATCTACGACGAGGACACCCTCCGTGCCAGAGCGGATTATCCGCGCGGCAACGAGAAGGCCGAGCAGTTCATGCAGACGGTCTCCTATACTGTCGAACCGTCTTCCGGCCTTTCCAACGGGGATACCGTCACGGTACGGGCGATCGTGTCGGAAGAGACCGCCAAGTCTCTTCATATCAATGTCAGCGGGCAGGAAAAGAAATTCGAAGTCAGCGGGCTCGAGGAGAAGACCAAGTTCGACTGGGATCCGCTGAACCTGTTCGACGATGACAAGGATACGGATAAGAAGGACGAGGCAGCAGACACGCTGATCCCGGAGATCGACAAGCGGTACTACACGGACAGGGATGTCCAGGGCAAGACAAAGGATCAGATCCAGGCGATGCTCAACGAACTGTATGCGCGGCACGGTTATATTTTCAAAGATGAAACGCTCAAGAGCCAGTACGAGAAGCAGAGCTGGTACAAGGGTACGGAGAGCGATATGGCAAAGGTCGAGCAGAGCTTCAATACCTATGAGAAAAAGAATCTGGAGTATCTGACCGACGTCCGCAGCAAACTGTAAAAGGAAAGGAAGAAGGATATGGCGCTTTGGGGCGGCAGATTTGAAAAAGAGATGGATCAGATCGTCAAGGAGTTCAACGCTTCGATCGGATTTGACCAGCGCATGTATAAAGAGGATATCCGCGGCAGCATCGCGCATGTGACCATGCTGGCCGCCTGCGGGATCGTGACGGCAAAGGAGCGCGATCAGATCATCGCGGGCCTGCAGACGATCGAAGCCGGGATCGACAACGGCGAGATCGTGTTCAGTGTGGAGGATGAAGACATCCACATGGGGATCGAGAGCCGGCTCATCGAGCAGATCGGGGAGGTCGGTAAAAAGCTCCACACCGCGAGGAGCCGCAACGACCAGTGCCAGATCGACGGCCGGCTGTATCTGAAGAAGGAGATCCGAGAGATCCTCGCGCGGCTGCTGTTCCTGGAGGAAGTGATCCTGCAGAAAGCGGAAGCGTACGCAGAGGATATCACCGTGGGCTTTACCCACATCCAGCACGCGCAGCCCATCACGGTCGGGTTTGTCTTTATGGCGTATTTCCAGATGTTCCGCCGGGACGCGGAGCGTCTGCTCGATGCGTACCGGAGAATGGATCTGTCCCCGCTCGGCGCATGCGCGCTGGCGGGAACGACGCTGCCGATCGACCGTCATCAGACGGCGGATCTGCTCGGCTTTGCGGGACCGACCGAGAACGCGATGGACAGCGTCAGCGACCGCGATTACGCGCTCGAGTTCCTGTCCTGCGCTTCGATCGGGATGATGCACATCTCGCGCTGGGCGGAGGAATTCGCGTGGTGGAACAGCTCCGAGTTTTCCTACATCGCGATCGACGACAGCTTCTGTACAGGCAGCAGCATCATGCCGCAGAAGAAGAATCCGGATATGGCAGAACTCCTGCGGGGCAAGACCGGCAGAGTGTACGGAGACCTGCTCCAGCTCCTGACGGTGATGAAGGGGACGCCGCTCGCTTACAACAAGGACTTCCAGGAGGACAAGGAGGGCATGTTCGACGCGGCGGATACCTGGAAAGCGTCGGTCGAGATCTTCGCGCGGATGATCGAGAAGACGGAATTCCGCCTCGATAAGATCGCGGAGCAGCTCGGCAAGGGCTTTCTCAACGCGACCGACGTGGCGGAGCACCTGGCGGTCAGCGGGATCCCGTTCCGCGAAGCGCACAACATCGTCGGCCGTATGGTCAAAGCGTGCGAGCAGAAGGGATGTCAGCTGGAAGAACTGACGGATGAAGACCTCAAGAGCATCGATGCGCGGATCAGCACCGCGATGCTGGGCGATATTTCGATGAAAGCCTGCGTCAGCGCGAGGAAGTCCTTCGGCGGTACGGCGCCTGACGAGGTGCGCCGGCAGGCCGCGAACGGACAGCTGTGGCTTGGCGCGGCGCGTAAAAAAGTGCAGCAGTTACTGTAACAGATACGGATAAGAGAGAAGGAGGGAAGACGATGGCAAGAGTCATTGCAACAGAAAAAGCACCTGCGGCGGTCGGAGCGTACTCTCAGGCGATCGCAACAGGGAAACTGGTATTTACATCCGGCCAGCTCGGGCTTGACCCTGCGACCGGAGAACTGCGCGAAGGGGTGGACGCCCAGGCCAGACAGGCGATGGACAATCTCGGCGCGGTCCTTGCGGAAGCCGGCGCCGGCTATGAAACGGTCGTCAAGACGGTGATCTATCTGGCGGACATCGCGGATTTCGCTGCGGTCAACGAGATCTACGCCGGATATTTCGAACAGGATCCGCCGGCGCGCTCGTGCTTCCAGGTGGCGGCGCTCCCCAAAGGCGGCCTGCTTGAAATTGAATGCGTGGCGGAGATCAAATAATAACTGGATATAAGCGCTTCCAGATAGTATAATGAAATTTGCCTGTGCACGGCGGTCCGGGAAAGGAACGCGGCACTGCCCTGCGGGCAGCGCGCAGGCACAAATCAGTAAACAACCAGCAGAAAGGAAACAGAACACACATGGCACAGGACGTGAAAGTCAGGGAACTGTTCCGCCAGAGCGAAGCCTTCAAAGAGAAGGAAGTCGTCGTGCAGGGATGGATCCGCAACAACCGCGGCAACAACAAATTCGGCTTTATTGAGCTGAATGACGGGACCTTCTTCAAACCGGTCCAGATCGTGCTCGAAGCGGAAACGCTCGGCAACTATCAGGAGATCACCAAGGCACCGATCGCAACGGCGCTGAAAGTCACCGGCGATTTTGTCCTGACCCCCGATGCGCCGCAGCCCTTCGAGATCAAGGCGAAGGAAGTCGAGATCGTTGCGACATCCAGTTCCGACTACCCGCTGCAGAACAAGCGCCACAGCATGGAGTTCCTGCGCGAGATCGCGCATCTGCGCCCCCGCAGCAACACGTTCAGCGCGGTGTTCCGTGTCCGTTCTCTGGTCGCGCATGCGATCCACTGCTTCTTCCAGGACCGCGGTTTCGTGTACGTCCACACGCCGCTGATCACAGGCAGCGACGCGGAAGGCGCCGGCGAGATGTTCCAGGTCACAACGCTGGATCTGGACAATCTGCCCCGGACGGAGGATGGTAAGATCGACTACAGCCAGGACTTCTTCGGCAAGCTCACCAACCTGACCGTCAGCGGCCAGCTGGAAGGCGAGATCTTTGCCCTGGCGTTCCACGATATCTACACGTTCGGACCGACGTTCCGCGCGGAGAACTCCTTCACGCCGCGTCACGCATCCGAGTTCTGGATGATCGAGCCGGAGATGGCATTCTGCGATCTGGAAGGCAACATGCAGGTCGCGGAAGCGATGATCAAATACATCATCAACTACGTGCTCGAGAATGCGCCGGAAGAAATGGAATTCTTCAACAAATTCATCGACAAGGGCCTGCTCGACCGCCTGCACAGCATCGTGGCGGCGGATTTCGGCCGCGTCACCTACACCGAGGCAATCGATATCCTCAAGAAGTCCGGCAAGAAGTTTGACTACCCGGTCGAATGGGGCATCGACCTGCAGACGGAGCATGAGCGTTTCCTCACCGAGGAAGTCTTCAAAAAGCCGATCTTCGTCACGGATTACCCGAAGGACATCAAGGCGTTCTACATGCGCCTGAACGATGATAACAAGACCGTCGCGGCGTGCGATCTGCTCGTGCCGGGCGTCGGCGAGATCATCGGCGGCAGCCAGAGAGAGGAGCGCTACGATGTGCTCGCCTCCCGCATGAAGGAGATGGGCATGGATCCGGAAGGCGAGGCGTACTGGTGGTACATGGACCTCAGAAAGTACGGCGGTGTTTATCACTCCGGCTACGGTCTCGGATTCGAGCGTATCATCATGTACATCACCGGCATGAAGAATATCCGCGACGTCCTGCCGTTCCCGCGCACCCCGAAGACGGCGGAGTTCTAAATCCGTTGCGGTCACTAAAACAGAATGATATAATAGCGCATATCGCAGTTTTATATTTAGGAGGATATTTACATGAAAGGCTATACCAGCGACACGATCAGAAACGTTGCACTGCTCGGACACGGCAGTTCCGGTAAGACCACCTTCCTTGAGGCCGCGCTCCTGGCGACGGGCGTCGTCAGCAGACTGGGCCGCGTCGAAGACGGCAATACCGTCTCCGACTGGGACAAGATGGAGATCGAAAAAGGCTATTCCATCAACACATCCGTGGTTCCTGTGGAGTACAACAAGACCAAGATCAATTTCGTCGACGCACCGGGATTCTTCGATTTCGTCGGTGAAGTCGAGTCGGCGGTAAGAGCGGTCGAAGCGGCGCTGATCGTCGTGGACGCTTCCTCCGGTATCGAAGTCGGTACCGAGAAGGCGTGGAATGTCTGCAAGAAGAACGACCTTCCGAGGCTTTTCCTGATCAATAAGATCGACAAGGACAATGTCGATGTCGACGGTGTCATCGAAGCGCTGAAAGACAAGTTCGGCACTGCGGTCGTCACCATGGATGACAAAGACGCGCTCAGCGAAGCCATCGCGGAGACCGACGAAGAGCTGATGGAGAAGTACTTCGAAGGGGAGGAGTTCACCGAAGAAGAATTCGCAAGAGGCCTTTCCAACGGTATCCTCAGCGGCGACGTCGCACCGGTCCTGACCTGCTCCGCGCTGAAGGGCGACAACATCGAAGCGGTCCTGAAGGAACTGGTCGACCTCGTTCCCAAGCCCGCCGCGATGCCGGCTTACCCCGCAAAGAACGCGAATGACGAAGACGTCGAAGTCAAGTGCGATCCGAACGGCAGCTTCAAGGGTCTGGTCTTCAAGACACTGGCCGACCAGCAGCTGGGTAAGATCTCCTATGTGAAAGTCATCTCCGGTGTCCTCAAAGCCGGCGAACTGTACAACGCGAACGCTGAAAAGCCCGAAAAGGCCGGCAGCCTGCTGTTCATGCGCGGCAAGAACAGAGTCGATGCCGATCAGGGCGTAGCCGGCGATATCGTCGCGATCACAAAACTGCAGAACACCAAGACAGGCGACACGCTCTGCACCAAGGCGGATGCGGCATGCTTCCCGCCGATCGATTTCCCGAAGCCCACGTTCTACATCGCTGTCGAAGCGGCGAAGAAGGGCGACGAAGAGAAGATGGGGACCGGTCTTGCCAGACTGATGGAAGAAGATCCGTCCTTCGTCCTCGAGAGAAACGTCGAGACGCACCAGTCTCTGCTCGGCGGACAGGGCGAACAGCAGCTGTCCATCATCACCGCGAAGCTGAAGGAACGTTTTGGCGTCGACGTTGAGAGAGTCGAGCAGAAGATCGCGTACAGAGAGACCATCAAGGGCACATCCGATGTCCAGGGCAAGCATAAGAAGCAGACGGGCGGTGCCGGTCAGTACGGCGATGTCCACATCCGCTTCGCTCCGTCCGATCAGGAGTTCGAGTTCAAAGAATCGCTCTTCGGCGGCAGTGTCCCGAAGAACTATGTCCCGGCCGTCGAAAAAGGCCTGCGCGAGTCCATGGAGAAGGGCCCGCTCGCAGGATGCAAGGTCGTCGGCGTCAGCGCGGATCTGTATGACGGTTCCTATCACCCGGTCGACTCCAACGAAATGGCGTTCAAGATCGCCGCTTCCCTGGCCTTCAAGAAGGGCATCGTTGAGGCGAAGCCCTGCCTGCTCGAGCCGGTCATGCATCTGGACATCATCGTTCCGGAAGAGTACATGGGCGACATCATGGGCGATATGAATAAGAGAAGAGGCCGGATCCTCGGCAGCGAGCCGATGGCGGGCGGTCTGACCAAGATCCTGGCGGAAGCGCCGCAGTCCGAACTGTTCGACTACGCGGTGAAAGTCCGGTCCATGACGCAGGCCCGCGGCACCTTCGAAATGACCTTCGAACGGTACGATCAGGTACCGGGCAACCTGGCAGACGCGATCATCAAAGCGCACCAGGCGGAAGAAGCGAACAAGTAGTCACCATCGGGGCTGTGCCGGAAAAGGCGCAGCCCTTTTACGATCTGCAGATCCTACAGACGGCATGAGGAACTGATGCAGCGGAAGACCTACCGCGCCAATTCGAAACGCAATCCGTGGCGCAACACATGGAAGGATAAGACGAAAAAGAAGATCAACGTACATCGTCTGGTCTCTCTTGTGCTGCTCCTTTCCATCCCTCTCTTCTGCATCGGTATCGCTTCCGGCGTGCTGACGCGGTCGGCGGATGTCTATCAGTACAACCTGAAATCGACCCAGGCGGTCCAGAACGGCGGCCGTCTTGTCAGCGAGGATGAACTGATCACACTGCTCGGCGACTTCATGAACGGTAAGACGGATACGTTCGCGCTGCTCGAAGAAGTGGAGTACGAGCCGGAGAATGTCTTTACACCGCAGGATGAAAAAG
>JAWRJC010000060.1:0-8700 GCA_040307715.1 Clostridiales bacterium
TTACGCGGCAACGTTTTTTGATGAGGAAGGCCATAAACGTTGAATTTTTTTGGTGTTTTTGCTCATTTGCTGCATTTTTACGTACACGGCATGATGCGCGCGTATTGAGTGGGAGAGACTTCTTTTCGTTGCGCACTGCCGTATCGGCAGCATCTCCTACGGCGCGCACTGCCGCGCAGGTAAGATATCTGCCGGCGCATGCTTTCGCATTACAGCGCGGGTTTCCTGTCTTGAAGTTGATTCCCCCGGTCTGCGGGAGTACAATACTTTCATCGGCTCGTTCCGCTCATGAGGGCGGAAGGGAACCCGCGAATGAGAAAGAGAGAATGATACTGTATGAAGATAGAAGATGCAAGAAAGAAGATCGATGCCCTGGATACACAGATCGTCGACCTTTTTTGCGAACGTATGAATGCCAGCTGTGAGATCGCAAAGGTCAAGGCGGCGGATGGGCTGGATATTTACAATCCTGTCCGTGAGCGGGAGATCCTTGATAAGGTCACTGCACAGCACGAGGACATGGAACTCTATACAAACCGTCTGTACCAGACGATTTTCGAACTGTCCCGCGCCTATCAGCGTGAATTCGTCAAGGCACCTGCGAAGATCCGCGAGCAGATCGAAGCGATGCGAAAGCAACGTGGACTGGGTCTGCCGGAGCGGGCGACCGTCGCCTGTCAGGGCGTGGAAGGCGCCTATGCGCAGATGGCGGCGGACCGGCTCTTCAAACGCGGCAGCCTCATGTACATGAAGAGTTTTGAAGCCGTCTTTGACGCCGTGGACAAGGGGCTGTGCCAGTTCGGCGTGCTGCCGATCGACAACAGCACGAACGGGTCCGTCAAGCAGGTGTACGACCTCATGGCGGAGAAGAAGTTCTATATCGTCGCGAGCACACAGCTGTTTATCAAGCACGAACTGCTGGCGAAAAAGGGAACGAAGCTGTCTGATATCAAAGCGGTCTATTCGCATGATCAAGGGCTCAACCAGTGCAGCGCGTTCCTCAAGACGCTGCCGCCATGGGTGCAGCTGCTGCCGAGTGACAATACCGCCACCGCGGCGAAGTTCGTGGCGGAGAGCGGGGAACCGGTCGCGGCGATCTCGTCGCACAACTGCGCAGATATCTACGGCCTTGAGAAGATCGCCGGCGACATCGCGAACAACCAGAACAACTACACGAAATTCATTGTCATCGCCAAAGAACCGCTGCTTTATGAAGGCGCGAACTACATCAGTCTGCTGCTGACGACGGAGCACCGGCCCGGTGCGCTCTTTGCGATCATGGCGCGCTTCGCGGCGCTTGACATCAACCTGACCAAACTGGAGTCCATGCCCATTCCCGGCGAGGACTTTGAGTTCATGTTCTTCTTTGAACTGCAGGCCTCCGTCATGGATGACCGCGTGGCCGACATGCTGGCGGAACTCGAGCGGTCCTGCGAGACATTCCAGTTCCTCGGCAATTACACAGCCCTGTAGCATAAAAGATCTGTCCGTCGTGTGACCAAAGGAGACAACAAAGTGGAACGGATCGCGGCATCTCTACGGAACAAAACCATGACTGCCGGACAGGCTGCCGGTCTGATCACGACCGGCATGACCATCGGTGTGAGCGGATTCACGTCGGTCGGCTATCCGAAAGCGGTCCCGCTCGCGCTGGCGGCGTCGGGACATGCGAAAGAACTGACGCTGCTCGCAGGAGCGTCGATCGGCGATGAGATCGACGGCGCACTTGCCAGAGCAGGTCTCATCAGCCATCGCTTTGCCTACCAGTCGAACAAAGATATGCGTGCGGCGATCAACCGCGGGGATGTGCAGTACGCGGATTATCATATCTCGCACTTCCCGATGAACATCGGGCAGGGAGCGGGGCCACATGTGAATGCGGCCATCATCGAGTGCGCAGCGGTGACAGAAGAAGGGCTGATCCCGACGGCTTCGGCGGGCAGTTCGGACGCGCTTGTCCGGAATGCGGGTTTCGTTATCGCGGAAGTCAATACGACGGTTCCTCTGGGAATCGCCGGCATGCATGATATCTTTGAGGTGGGTAAACCGCCTGCTGCAAAGATCGTTCCCATCACACATCCGATGGACCGCGTGGGAACGGCATATATTCCGTGCCCGCCGGAGAAGATCGCAGCGATCGTGATCTCAGAGCTGACCGATGAACCGCAGAGATTCAGACCGGTCACACCTGAGACCGAAGCGATCGGCGAGCATGTTGTGGAATTCCTGAAAAGGGAAATCGCAGCGGGCAGATTGCCCGCAGATCCCGGCCCGATCCAGTCTGGCGTAGGCAGCATCGGCAATGCGGTACTTGCAAGCCTTGCAAAAAGTGGCTTTAGGGGTTTAAGCATGTACACGGAAGTGATGCAGGACGCGGCGTTTCCGCTTCTGGAAGAAGGCGTGTTCGATCACATCTCCGCCAGCTCTGTCACTTTGGGAGAAGAAAACAAGAAAAAGTTTTATGACAACATAGAGCAATTCCATGAAAAGATCGTGATCCGGCCGCAGGAGATCTCCAATCACCCCGAGGTGATCCGCCGGCTGGGCGTCATCGCTCTGAATACCCCAATCGAAGTCGATCTGTACGGCAACGTGAATTCCACGCACACGATGGGAACGAAAATCATGAACGGCATCGGCGGCAGCGGGGACTTTGCCCGCAACGCGGCGGTCAGCATTTTCGCGGCCACATCGACTGCCAAGGACGGAGCGATCTCCAGGATCGTTCCGATGGTTTCGCATGTGGATCACACGGAACATGATGTTGATGTGATCATCACTGAGCAGGGGGTGGCGGATCTCCGTTGGAAGACGCCGAAGGAGCGTGCCGAACTGCTGATCGAAAACTGTGCGCATCCGGACTATCGGCCGCAGTTAAGAGAGTATTATACGCATGCGCGCTCCGTTTCGCCGGGCAGCCACACCCCGCACGATCTGGCGGAAGCTTTTTCGTGGCATCTGCTGTATCAGGAAAAGGGGACGATGAAGAAATGATCGAGATCAGAAAGATCGATGCCGCACACTGCGCAGATGCAAATATCCCGAATGAACCGTTCGAACTGACCGGCCGGATGGTGCCTGCGCTGAGCAGCGGTGTGTGGTCTTATACGATCGAGCCGTTCGACGCTCCGCTGCAGGATCGTTTCCCTGATCTCCCCTATGATGTCGGTGCGGAAACCAGCGGCGGGAAGAATGGTCGGACAGTTTTTTTCGGTGCTTATGACGGAGATGTCTGCGTGGGTCTTGCGGTGCTGCGGGAAGCCATGTTCCGGTATCTGTACCTCGACGATCTCAAAGTCTCGCAGGCATACCGTGGTAAGGGAATCGGCGGCAGGCTGGTCGAAGCCTGCATGAATGAGGCAGAAAGACGCGGCAAACAAGGCGTTTACACCGTCGCGCAGGATAATAACCTGCGGGCATGTTTGTTTTATCTGGGTCACGGGTTTGAGATCGGCGGGTTTAACAACCGTGATTACCGCGGCACGGTACAGGAAAACAAAGCAGATCTGTATTTCTACCGCAACGCTCTGTGCGTTTCAGTTGCAGCGATGCGCGATGCAGACCGGCGGACGATCGAGAGCGGAGTGCCATCCAAAGAATTGATGCGCCGTGCGGCACAGGGTGTGTATGATGCCTATGATGGGTGGACGGGGAAGCGGACACTCGTGATCTGCGGCAGTGGCAACAACGGCGGCGATGGTTATGCGTTGGCGGAGATCATGCGCGGGAACGGGCTCGATGTCACGGTGCTGCGCGTGAGCGAAAAGTTCTCTGCGGACGGGCAGTACTATTATGACCGCTGCATGAAGAAGGGTGTGCCGTGCCTGCTTTATGGGAAAGATGCCGTGGAATTTGGAGAATACGGGATCCTTGTGGACTGCATGCTCGGCACCGGTTTTCAGGGCGTGCCGAAAGCGCCGGTCACTTCCGTCATCCGGGAGATCAACCGGGCGCATGAAGAGCACGGGGCATATGTGGTCGCGGTCGATATCAACAGCGGCATGAACGGCGATACCGGTGAAGGACAGCTGGCGGTCGTGAGCGACCTGACGGTTTCCATCGGATTTTATAAGACAGGGATGTTCCGCGGCCGCGCCGGGGAACTGATCGGCAATATGACGAATGTCGATATCGGTATCCGGCTTTAGGGAAGCAATGCTGCCGGAAGGCAGCGCATAGAGAAAGAGGAATTGGTATGAGCTGGTCCAAAGAACAGATCGAGGCACTGGTAGAGAAACAAAGGACGTATTTCCGTACAGGGGCGACGCTCGATGTGGACTTCCGCATCCTGCAGCTCAAGCGGCTGAAAACGGCGATGCAGATCTATGAAGAAGAGATCAAAGAGGCGCTCGCGGAGGATCTCGGCAGAGATGACGCGGAAGGGTATTTCTGTGACATCGGCACCGTCATTCTTGAGACGAACGAGATGATCAAAGGGATCCGCAAATGGGCGAAGCCGGAAACGCATTTCAGCGGGCTGGTCTGCTTTCCGAGCGTGACGACGAAGGTGCACAAGATGCCGTATGGTACGGCGCTGATCATCAGTCCGTTCAATTTCCCCTTCACACTTTCGTTCGGGGTGCTGGCCGCGGCGATCGCGGGCGGCAATACGGCCGTTATAAAGACGAGTTCGAAAACACCAGCCTGCACAGCTATCATGCAGCGCATGGTCGAAGAGGTCTGGCCGGATGAATATATCGCGGTCGTGGACGGTGGTCACGATGTGGCTGATCTGTGCCTGGCGCAGCGGTTCGATAAGATCTTTTACACCGGCTCACCATCGGTCGCCAGACACGTCATGGCAGAGGCTGCGAAGAACCTGACGCCGGTCGCGCTCGAGCTGGGCGGGGAGACCGGCAACTGGGCGGTCGTCCGGAAAGACGCAGATCTCAAAGACACCGCTCGTAAGATCGCGTTCTTCAAGCTCTGCAACAGCGGACAGATCTGCATCAATATCAATCAGGTCGCCGTTGCCGAAGAGGTGGCGGACGCGTTCGTGGAATCGCTCAAAGAAGCGTTCACGAAACAAATCGGTGCGAATGCGCTGGAAAACCCGGAATATCCCCGCCTGATCACGCAGGCGGCCTACGACAAATGCGCTGCGGAAGCCGAACAGTACCGCAGCAGGATCGTCTTTGGCGGGGCAGGCAGCCGCGAAGCCTGTCAGTACCAGCCGACGATCATCTATCCGGTCGGGGCAGACGAACCCATCGTGCAGCATGAACTGTTCTCACCACTTCTGCCGGTCGTCCCGTACAAAGATGATGAGATCGACGCGATGATGGATCTCATCGCGGAGAGGGAGCATGGATTGGCGCTGTACCTGTTCACGAAGGATATGAAGTGGGCGGACCGTGTGATGGCGACCCAGCAGTACGGCGGCGGATGTATCAACGAGGTGTGCCTGCACATGATGGTCAAAGGCGCACCGTTTAACGGGACCGGGCACTCCGGCATGGGGGCCTACCACGGAGAATGGGGCTTCCGGGAATTCACCCATCCCCAGACGGTGCTCAAGGGGAGCACGCATTTCAATCTGCCGCTTCGCGAACACCCCTACCGCGGCGTGAAGAATGCGTATAAAATGAAACTGTTGAAGCTCTTTGAGCGGTAAGAGCGATTCCGGGACGAATACACGCAATACGGAGAGAACATGGCTACGGATTTTGAAAAGAAAGTAACAATGGACAGTTCCGGATTCGTCCTGCTGGCGGACATGGTCCCCGGCATCGTACAGGAGATCCGGTATTATTCCACTTACAATTTTATAGGCGACCGCATCGACGGCTACGAAGAGCCCTGTGCCATCCTGACCAAAGAGGCGGCGAGAGCACTCAAAGCGGTCAGCAATGAGGTGAACGTGCAGGGATACAGGCTGAAGGTCTTTGATGCCTACCGGCCTGCCTGTGCGGTCCGTCATTTTGTGCTGTGGGGGATCGAGGATCTGGACCTCCGCATGAAACCGTTCTTCTATCCGGATCTGGAAAAGCAGGAACTGTTCATCCAGGGGTATGTCGCGAGCCAGTCGAGCCACAGCCGCGGCAGCACGATCGACCTGACGCTGCTCGATATGGCGACCGGCAAAGAATTGGACATGGGCAGCCCCTTCGATATGTTCAGCGAAGTGTCCCACCCGGACTACAAAGGCATCACCGATGAGCAGTACAACAACCGCATGCGGCTGCAGCAGGTCATGGTGCGCAACGGGTTTGTTCCGATCGACTGCGAGTGGTGGCATTTCACGCTGGCGGATGAGCCGTATCCGGATACGTACTTTGAGTTTCCGGTATCCTCTGCGTATTTGAAAAGATAAGCCGCGTCAACCAAGCCGCTCGAGCATGAAATCGAGGAACGCCTGCATCTGCGGGTTGAGCCAGCGGTTTTCGTTATAGAGCATCTGCATGTAAATCCCGGACTCCGGTTCCTGTGTATCTATACGGGTCAGGAGTCCTTTTTTGATGTCCTCTTCCACGATGAATCGGGGGAGAAAAGCCCGGCCTTTGCCTTCCAGCAGGATGGCACGCACGGTGTGTGCGCTCGCTACTTCGAGCATCGGCTCGATGCCAAGCGCGGAATACGTCGCGGTGAGTGCGGAGCGCGGGACGTGGTTTTGTTCATATGCAGTCGGGGAATCGATGAGATCACCGCGCAGGATCTCCTCCAGCGGTACATTCTTTCTTCTGGTGATCGGGTCATCCGGCGGGGCGACGAAGACAAAAGGCACATACTGGCTGATGAAGGTGGTGCATCCTTCGAACCGCTGCAGCCGGTCGGTGAACATCGCGAAATCAGAACGGTTTTGCCGGAGTCGCTTGACGGTCGGGTCGGTATCATCGTTCGGCCAGATGATGATCTGGATGCCCGGGTACAGATCGCGGAATTCCGGGAGCAGTTTGGAGAGGATGCTGACGGAGATGCCGGAACTGGCTTCGATCGTCAGCGGGCCATGCGGATCGTCCCAGCTGGCGGCGAATGCATCTGCGTTCTCGCTGGCTTTGATCAGATCGGCTGCGAAGGGACGGAAGTTCCGGCCGGCATCGGTCAGCTGGATGCCGCGGCCGACCCTGTCGAACAGTTGTACTCCGAGCTGCTGTTCAAGCTGCTGGATGTGTGAGGTAACAGAGCCCTGCGAATAGCCAAGCTGTTCGGCGGCCTTCGTGATATTGCCCAGTTCGGCAACTTTGATAAATGTGTATGCGAGTTTGGTATCCATGCCGTCGCCTTTCTAAATGATTAGAAAATCCAATATATATTATCTAAACTATTAGTTTTACAAATTTATTCTACCATGTTACCGTAGAGTTGCAAGAGGGAAGCGGTCCATAAGAAACGGACTTTCCACACCAGCTAAAACTGCAACCGATAAGAAAGAAACGAGGTAAGAAAATGAGAAAGATGATGATTTCTGTGATCGCACTTCTGGCAGCAATTGTGATGGCCATCCTGAGCACACAGGCAGTGGATTCCATCGCTACCGTCGAGATGCTCAGATGCGGTGTGGTCGTGATGCTTGCGGCATTCCTGGTCCTGGTGGACAAGGGCAGCGATGAGGTATACAGAGCAGAATAAAGAATTGCTCAGATATATTCTCCGTAGAAAGAGAGCAGGCGGCAGGACGCCTGCTCTCTTTTTTTTTCATCCGGTTTCAGTCTGTTTTCAGAGAATCGCTCTATTCTTGGCGCATCAGACAGTATGTCCTGCGGGACAGGAACGGAGGAGACGATATGAAAAAAGAAGCAGTAAAAGAAAAGCATCTGCCGGCGGTCCTTCTGACCGTGCTCCTGCTGGCGGCTCTGCTCACGGGTTGCGGCACTCCGCAGGAGAATGCATCTTCGGGTCTTTCTGCGGATGCAGCGGCAGAAAAAACTGCGCAGGCGGAAACGGAGGAAGTCACGATCCCGGCTGATCCGTCGCCGGATAATACCGCGCTTTCTTCCGGTACGTGGACCGGGCAGATCGGTGACAAGACAGTCACGTTGAACGGCGCATACATCGTCGACGGTATCGATGCCGTGATAGAGGGCGGTACCTGGACGAGCGAGACGGCGGATCAGACAGTCTTTCTTGTCGTAAACGGCGGCTCGCTGACGATCAAAGACGCGGCGGTCATCAAGACCGGCGGCGGAGAAAGCGGCAGCGCGGACGCGGGGGGCGGCGGCAGTGACGATTACAATTTCTATGGCTTGAACTCTGCGATCGTTTGCGTTGGAGAAGACAGCACGGTCAGTATCGAACACTGCACTGTTGACACGGACGCGGAAGGTGCCAATGCAGTCTTTGCAACAGATAACAGCGCGGTCACTGTCAGTGATCTGGAAATCAGCACCTTGCAGAATTCCTCCCGCGGCCTGTATGCCACGTACGACGGCACGATCACTGCGGAGAGTGTCCGGATTACGACACAGGGTGCCCACTGCGCACCGCTTGCCACAGACAGAGGCGGCGGCACTGTGACGGTCACCGGCACGGACAACTACCTGGAGGCACACGGCGACGGCAGCCCCTGCATCTATTCGACGGGCAACATTTCTGTGGAAGGGGCAAGCGGCTCTTCCGAGCAGTCGCAGGCGCTCGTCATTGAGGGAAAGAACACAGTCAGCCTGAAAAACTGCAGCTTTGTCAGCACCGGCAATGACGGCATCATGCTGTACCAGAGCATGTCCGGCGACGCGGCGGACAAGGATGCGGCGGGCAGCGTTT
>JAWRJC010000061.1:0-7980 GCA_040307715.1 Clostridiales bacterium
GGCAAAGGCGGCCATGGAGCCAATCCAGAGAAAGCAATTGATCCGATGCCGGCGTTGGCTGAGATTCTCACCGCTTATCACTCACTGCCGGCACGCGAGTTTGGTGCATTGGATCAGTGTGTTGTGACAGTTGGCACGGTCAATACTGCCTCAACATGGAACTCAATCGCCGACAGTGTGCATCTATCCGGTACCTTTAGGACGTTTGACGAGGAAATCAGAAAACGGATCCGGAATCGTTTGGAAGAAATAGCGGGGCATGTTGCCGCAGCCCACAGATGCACCGTAGCTTTTACACACATCCCGGATTTTGATGCTACGGTCAATGAGAAACAAGCCGTCGGCTATATGTACCGCACGGCAGCCGAGGTGCTCGGGGAAGAGAATGTGGAAATCGTACCCCCGCGGATGGGTGCTGAAGATCTATGCTATTTCTTTGAGCATGTATCCGGTGTCATTGGTTATGTAGGGGTCGCTGAAGACGGGTACGATCTGGTAGCGCTTCACAGTCCGCGGCTGAAAGTGGATCTGCAGGCTCTTAGCATTGGAATGCTCTTGCATATCAATAATGTGTACAACTATTTGTCAGAGGTGGATGCATGATTGCCGGTGTCATGGAGACCTTGATGCTTATCTGTTTCGGTGTATCCTGGCCTTTCAACATACTTAAATCCTGGCGGTCCAGAACAGCAAAAGGGAAGAGCCTTCTGTTTGAACTCTGTGTATTCATCGGTTATCTCTTCGGTATTACAGGCAAATTCGTCAGCGGCCACGTGAACTGTATTGTGGTCGTGTATATCATTGATATCCTGATGGTGGGCATTGATCTGTTCCTGACGATGCGCAACCGCCGATACGATAGGCGAAGGGAAACGATATGAGTTATACACCGCGGAAAGAGCAGCATGTTTATGGTTATACGATTGGTATCTTGAAGTTCTCGGAGACAGCAGACGGCACCTGTGTCGCAATACCGGGGTGTGTGGGAAATGCCTCCAGCTATCCGTTTCCGGTGCTGTACCGGACCGTGAACGGGCTGGGCTTCTCCCATCTCTATAAAAAAGACCGCGCTGTCCTTCCGGAAATCCTGCGGGCAGCAAAAGAACTTGAACAGGAAGGGGTCAGAGCGATCACGGGGAACTGCGGATTCTTCGCCCTGTTTCAGGAAGAACTTGCGGAAACAGTCGACGTTCCGGTCTTTTCATCGAGCCTGATGCAGATCCCGCTTATTGCAAGGTCTCTGCGGCGTTCCGAGAAGGTCGGGGTCATAACAGCAGACGCCGGACATCTGGATGAAGAGTATCTGCGGGCGGCGGGTGTGGATGATTCGATTTCTGTGGCTGTAAAGGGGCTGGAGGATAAGGATTGCTTTCAGAAACACGTACTGCACGGCTGCGGCGGGTTTGATTTTGACACTGTTTGTGAAGAGGTTGCCCGTGCCGGGGAGGAACTGATCAGTGCGGAACCGGCTGTAAAAGCGGTCGTTCTTGAATGTACAGAGCTGCCGCCGTATGCGGCCAGACTGCAGGAGAGAATCCAATTGCCGGTTTTTGACTATATGACAATGATCAACTTCATGCATATGGGTGTGGCTCAGCATCCCTATAACGGTTTCTTATAGCTGCAGATAACCATATCGGCAAAAGCTTCTTTATCAAGGCAGTAATCCAAGATCACAAAACGGAGTTTGCTGTATTGATGCCATTGAATAGCAGGGTGAGTTAAGAGCGGCGTTGTATTCCTGAGAGGCGGTTCGGTGAGGCCGCTTTTTCATGTGTAATTCTTTACATTAATTAAGGATAATTGGCAAAAGAAACGGTTTTCTGCAGTTGGCATAAAGACTTGCGGGGTAGGATACTATTCGGAAGATAATGGTTTAAAGGAGATATTCATGGGACAGACACTTAAGAAGCGGGACTATTCATTTGACGCGATCAGGGGATTCTGCATGTTCCTGATCCCGTTCCAGCATTACCTCTCGGCGCGCGAAGGGTTCCATTACAACGGACCGGAAGGGTATCTGTATTTTGTCATCGACATCTTTGTGATGCAGATGTTCTTTTTCCTGTCCGGGTATTTTTCAAAGAAACCGGAAAGGGGGCGTGAGATCGCCGTCAAGTCGCTCCTGTGGCCGCTTCTGGTCGTTGAGGCGGGCTTTGCCATGCTGGTCGTGCTGGGGTTTGATGCGCACGTGAGTCTGTACCGGCCGCCGTTTACGATGTGGTTCCTGCTGACGCTGTTCTATTTCCGGATGTTCCACAAGAATTACATCAAGATCCCGTACATCTTCGGTATCGTCTTTGTGCTCGGCATGTTCATCGGAACGATCCCGTTCATCAACCGCGATTTTGCGATCTCCCGTTCGATCAGCTGGATGCCGTATTTTCTGCTGGGGTATTACTGCACACCGGAGCATCTGAAAAAGATCCGCTCGCTCAAGTGGTGGCAGACCCTCAGCCTGCTCGCGGGACTGCTCATCGCGGTATACCTGTTCATGCGGTACGTGCCGTTCGATCATTACGGCGCGGTGACGATGGCGGACTGCAACGCGGTACTCGGCATCAACTGGTGGCAGGGAGCACTGATGCACGTGATCCTGTTCCCGGTCAGCATCCTGTTCGGCATCGTGCTGCTCAATACGTTCAAGAACAAAAAGAGCATCTGGACCTTCTTCGGACAGAACACCATGCCGATCTACATCTTCCATCTGGGAGTGAAATACGTCATCATGCACCGCGGCGCCGGGTTCGGTCTGTTCGAGGTGCCGGCGCACGATACGGTACTGTACATCCTGTACGTACTGCTGCTCGCGTTCGTGACGTCTGTTGTGCTGGCGTCGCCGTTCGGGGCCACGCTGTACGACATCTTCTTTGTGAAGTCCTATGATCTTCTATTCCTGTTCGGCCGGAAGGTGCTGGTGCCCATCGGCGCAGCCTGCGAGAAAGTGTGGCTGCTGCTGGCGCCGAAGACGGAACGGCCCAATGCGGACAGGCAGTAAACTGCTGCTCAGCAAGACCGGCTCGCGGAGGCCGGTCTTTTCATACCCCGACAATTGAGGTATAATATACTATCTATATGCATTTTCGGGAGAGAAGAGCGAGAATGAGCCCCCGCAAAGTGCAGGAAGGAGAGTACTCCATGTGGATCATCAGCGGTTGTTTATTGGGTTTCCCGTGCCGGTATGACGGCAGCACCAACGGATGTGAATGGGTAAAGGAGTTCGCGGCGTTCAACGACTACGTGGCGGTCTGCCCGGAAGTGGCAGGGGGTCTTCCGATCCCGCGGCCGGCGGCCGAACAGGTCTGGATGCCGGCGGACAGAAAAGCCGGGGGAGAGGACGGCGAGGAACAGGTCCGCATCCTCGACAAGGACGGAAAGGATGTCACCGAAGCCTTCTTCATGGGCGCCAGAGCGAGCCTGGAGAAGATCCTGCAGGAAGCCGAGAAAAGAAAGTTCGAAACGATGAGTCTGAGTCCGACCAACATGGTGGACGGCATCATCGAAGGCGCGATCCTGAAGGCCAAGAGCCCGTCCTGCGGGAACGGGAAGATCTACGACGGGACCTTCACGCACACGCTCACACCGGGTGACGGCGTGTTCACCGCGCTTTTGAAAGCCCACGGCATTCCCGTATATACCGAAGAAGACGGAAAACAGTTTGGATATTGATCACTGACAGCGAATAGGAGTTATTTCATGATCGACTACAAAGAGAAGATCGCAGAACAAATGATGGCTGCCGGCGTTGAGCTGGCGAAAGAGGAATTGATGGAACTCCTCGAAGTGCCCGCGGATGAGAGCATGGGCGATTACGCGCTGCCCTGCTTCAAGCTGGCGAGAGTTCTGAGAAAGGCGCCGCCGATGATCGCGGCGGATATCGCGGACAAACTGAACGCGCAGGTGGAGAGCGATCTGGCCGGCGTCATCGCGAAGGTCGTCCAGGTCAACGCCTACGTCAATATGTTCCTCAGCAGAGAGAAGGTCGCGGCAGACGTTGTGGACGAGATCCTCGAAAAGAAGGAGGATTTCGGGAAAAGTGACATTGGCGGCAATAAGACAGTTATTGTCGAGTATAGTTCCCCCAACATCGCGAAGCCGTTCCACATCGGTCATATCCGCAGCACGGTCATCGGCAATGCGATCTACAAGATCTACGACGCGCTCGGCTACAAGACGATCCGCATCAACCACCTCGGTGACTACGGCACGCAGTTCGGCAAGATGATCTGTGCGTACCGGCACTGGGGCAACGAGGAGGATGTGAAGCGCGAGCCGATCAAGACGCTCCTCAGCTACTATACGAAGTTCCATGAAGAGGCTGAGAAAGACCCCGCGCTGGAAGATGAAGCCCGCGCGATCTTTGCGAAACTCGAGAACGGCGGCGAGGAGGAAGTCGCGCTGTGGCAGTGGTTCCGCGAAGAATCGCTCAAAGAGTTCAGCCGCGTCTACAAGATGCTCGGCATTGAGTTCGACAGCTACAACGGCGAGAGCTTCTATTCCGACAAGATGGAACGGTTCGTCAGCGAGATGCAGCAAAAGGGCCTGCTCGAGGAGTCCGAAGGCGCGCAGATCGTCCGTCTCGACGACTACGACATGCCGCCTGCACTGATCAAGAAGAGCGATGGCTCCACGCTGTACATCACCCGCGACATCGCGGCGGCAGTGTACCGCAAGGAAACCTATGATTTCTACAAGAACATTTACGTCGTTGCCAGCCAGCAGAACCTGCATTTCCAGCAGTGGTTCCGTGTGCTCGATCTGATGGGCTACGACTGGGCATATGACTGCATCCACGTACCGTTCGGCCTCGTGAGCCTGGCGGGCGGCGTCACCATGTCCACGCGCAAGGGGCAGGTCGTCTTCCTGGAGGACGTCCTGAACCAGTCCGTCGAAAAGACGGCGGACATCATGCGCGACAAGGGCGTCGACGAAGCACTGATCCCGGAAGTCGCGCACCAGGTCGGCATCGGGGCTGTCGTCTTCAATGAACTGTCCAACAACCGTATTAAAGACTATGTCTTTGACTGGGACCGCGTCCTCAACTTCGACGGCGAGACCGGTCCGTACGTGCAGTACACGCACGCGCGCTGCTGCAGCGTCCTGCGCAAGGCGGATCCTGCGGATGTCGAAAAGGCGCTCGCAGGCGGCGTCGATACCGCGAAGATCACCGGCGACAGCGCGTATGACCTCGTCAAGCTGCTGTACAGGATGCCGGCGGTCATCGAAGAGGCGGGCGGTAAGTACGAGCCCTCTGTCGTCACGCGCCACATCATCCAGATCGCGAGCACGTTCAACCGTTTCTACCATGATGAACACATCCTGGTGGAGGATGAAGGTGAGAGGATCGCCAAACTGGCGCTGGTCGCGGCGGCAGGACAGGCCATCCGCAACGGGCTGGCGCTGCTCGGCATTGAAGCGCCGGAAAGGATGTAATCCATGCTGGAAGGCAACATTTACAGACCCCCTAGCGAAGCGTACAGTTTTCTGCTGCAAGTAACCTATGGGTGTGCGCACAACAACTGCACGTTTTGCGGGATGTTCAAAGATAAAAAGTTCCGCGTCAAGTCCGAGGAAGACGTGATGGGAGACATCGCGGCCGCCCGCGCGTATTACAGCCGTGTGGGGCGGATCTTCCTGTGCGACGGCGACGCGCTGTGCCTTGCGACGGAAAAGCTGCTCAAGATCCTCAACAAGCTGACGGAGACCTTCCCGGAGTGCGAACGCATCGGGATCTACGGCTATCCGGGCGACATCCTCAGAAAGACCGAGGAGGAGCTCCGCACGCTCAAAGAGGCGGGGCTTTCGATCGTCTACATCGGCGCCGAGTCGGGCAGCGACATGATCCTCGAAAAGATCAAAAAGGATGTGACGCGCGCCCAGATCATCGAAGCCGTGCAGAAGGCGGAGCGGTGCGGACTCACGACGTCCGTCACGTTCATCAACGGTCTGGGCGGCCGGGAGCACTGGAGAGAGCACGCGGTCGAGACCGGCACGATGATCAGCGAGATGGGGGCGAGCTATGTGGCGCTCCTGACGCTGATGCTGGAGCCCGGCGCACCGCTCGTGGACGAGGTCCGGGCGGGGACATTCGAGGTCCTCACCGGAGAAGAAGTCGTCGCGGAAACGCTCCTCATGCTGCAGCATATGGATGTGCCTGCAAAGACACCGTGCGTCTTCCGCAGCAACCACGCATCCAACTACGTCTCGCTGCGGGGCGACCTGCCGAAGGACAAAGAGCGCATGATGGAACAGCTCAAGAACGCGCTCGCACATACCGAACTTCTGAAAGACGAGGCATTCAGATTGCTATGAGAAAAGAACTCGATCTCACACAGCGGGAAGACCGTCTCGCACCATATGTCAAACCACTCCTCAAAGCGTTCGTCTTCGGGGAGTTTTCAGATGCGTTCCTCGCTCGGGACAGTTTCCCGGCGGGACTGGCCCCCATCATGCGCGGCGTACCCGTGCCGCTGCAGCAGGGCGACCTCGTGGACTTTGCCGGCAGCAAAGGACTTGCGCCGGACAAGATCTGCGAGAACATGATCCGGGTCATGGCCTGCGATCCGCAGTTCGCCTATGTGCCGCAGTACCGGCGCTATATCGCTTCGATGTTTCACGGCGGCCGCATGCAGCAGTCGTTGCTTGGCATGTGCCAGAAGGAACTGGAAGAAGAAAAGTATGAGCATGCGCTGCTCCACGCACGCGGGGCGCTGCTGCTGGCGTACAGTGCTGCGGAAGCGAATACCGGGGCGGAGGATCCGGAACAGCTGGACCGCGAACTGCGCGACGCGGCGTTCGCGTACGCGCTCGTGACCCGCGCGATGTACGAACAGGAAGAGGGCGAGGATACCGAGTATGTCGGCCGCTGCAAGGCAGAGTCGATGGAATTCCTCGAGATCATGACGGTGGATTGGCCGGACTTTGCGCCGGCGCACTACTACCTCGGCTATGCGTATGCCAACATGGGGCTGTACCGGAAAGCGCAGCTTGCGTGGCAGGAGTATCTGGAATTGGCAGAGGCGGAGATCGAGGCGGTGCAGACAACCGCTGAAACAGATGAGAAGAACGGTGCAGCAGCGCCGCTTGAAGAAGTCAGGGAGATCCGCGGCCGCCTCGAAGAGATCGCCGAACCGGTGGTCATCGAGGAGGGCATCAACGACGCGCAGGCGGCGCGCTACGACAGTGCGATCCGCAAACTGGAACCGTTCCTCGCCGGCAAGTTCAGCGAGTGGTGGCCGCTGCACTATTTCCTCGGTATTTCGTACGTGGACACCGGCAGCACGGAGAAAGCGCTGGAGCAGTTCAAGGCGGTCCTGCGGCTCAACCCGTCGCACATCGCCACATTGGAGGAACTGGCATCGCTGTACACAGCGCTGGGGGACACCGTAAATGCGGAGAAGTTCCAACGCAAGGCAGCGATCGTCAAGATGGGGATCGACGAGGAATCGAAACTGAATTGATCGGAGCAGATATTAAAATGATCTGCGATTCCGTGAAAAAGTGATTGACTCCGGTCTGCATATCCCTTATAATACGTATTGCGCGTAAGCAAGAGCGAACGCTGGTGCGCCTCGATAGCTCAATGGCAGAGCAACCGGCTGTTAACCGGTAGGTTGTAGGTTCGAGCCCTACTCGGGGCGCCAATCATTAACTCGGCGCCGTGGCGACCACGCCGGCCGCCCAGTGGCAAAGTTTGCCGGAGTGGCGGAATTGGCAGACGCGCCGGACTTAAAATCCGGTGGGGGAAACCTCGTACCGGTTCGAGCCCGGTCTTCGGCACCAAATTCAATATCGCGGGGTGGAGCAGTTGGTAGCTCGTCGGGCTCATAACCCGGAGGCCGTAGGTTCGAATCCTGCCCCCGCAACCAAGACGACTAAGCTCCCGAGAATGATCGGGAGCTTTTTTTCGCAGCAGACGGCTTAGGAAACAGCAGGAGGCTGAAAGAATTGGGTAAAGGCAATAAAAAAAGTAGTATCGGC
>JAWRJC010000062.1:0-20957 GCA_040307715.1 Clostridiales bacterium
GGTACGGGATCTCCCGGGACGCGATCCGCAGGGAGATGGAAGGCAGCCGCAGTGAGAAAACACCGGTACGCAGGCAGCCGGAAAAAGAAGAGGAAGCGGCGGCAAAGACACCGATCGATCAGACGGAGCGGCTGCTGATCAAGATCTTCCTCACACAGCAGGAATTCCTCGACCGGGAGGAAGAATGGAAAGAGGTCTTTAAAAGCGACAGCGGCAGAGCGATCGCAGGCGCGATGAGCAGGCTACGTAAAAAAGCCGGCAGCGGCGGCACGAAAGAACCGGCTTTGGCCGGGATACCGGACGGGACAGCAGTCCTGGAACAGCTCGACGAAAACGACCAGATCGTCTTTCTGGCGATCCGGGACGGCATGCCGGCGCCGGTGGATCCGCAGAGCGCTTACAAAGACTGCCTTGCAAAGGCGCAGCGGGCGATGCTGCGAAAGAAGGAACAGGACCTGATCGACCGTCTGGCGCTTGCCGACGGGACGGTGAATAAGGAAGAAGTCGACCGGATCACGGAAGAACTGATCGACGTGCAAAGAAAGTTAAAGAGTTAGGGGGACACGGAAGTGGCTGAAAAGAGAACAAGAAAAGAGCAGGATGAACTCGAAAAGCTGATCCAGGAGCAGGAAGCGGAGATGAAGGCGGAGTCCGGCGAAGAAGAGGACAACCGTAAGAGCAAAGAGGAATACATCCGCGAGCTTCTGGCGATGGCGAAGAAAAAGACGCTGACGTACGGCGAGATCGGCGCGCATCTCGAGATGGTCGATATGGACAAGGACGAGATGGAGGAGATCTACGAAGCGCTGATGAGCGGCGGGATCGAGATCGTCTCCGAAGAATCGCCCGACGACTACGAACTCAACGAGATCGAAGAGGAAGAGGAAGACAATGTTCCGGACGAAGCCATCGATGTCGACGAGAGCGGCAAGCGGGAAGTGGATCTGGAGAGCACACTGCCCAAGACGGTCCCCGTGGACGATCCGGTCCGTATGTATCTGAAGGAGATCGGCAAAGTGCCGCTTCTGACCGGGGAAGAGGAAGTCGAGTTGGCCCAGCGTATGGAAGAAGGCGATGAAGAGGCCAAGCAGAAGCTCTGCGAAGCCAACCTGCGCCTTGTCGTCAGCATCGCCAAGCGCTATGTCGGCCGCGGCATGCTGTTCCTCGATCTGATCCAGGAAGGCAACCTCGGTCTGATCAAGGCGGTCGATAAATTCAACTGGAGAAAAGGATTCAAGTTCTCGACGTATGCGACCTGGTGGATCCGGCAGGCCATTACCCGGTCGATCGCCGACCAGGCGCGTACCATCCGTATTCCGGTGCATATGGTCGAGACCATCAATAAACTGATGCGTGTCCAGCGCCAGCTGATCCAGGAGTACGGCCGTGAGCCAACCCCGGAAGAGATCGCGGCGGAGATGGATCTGTCGGTCGAGAAGGTCCGCGAGATCATCAAGATCGCACAGGAACCTGTCTCTTTAGAGACCCCGATAGGTGAAGAGGAAGACAGCCATCTCGGCGACTTCATTCCGGATGACGACGTACCGGCACCGGCGGACGCGGCGGCCAGATCCATGCTGCGCGAACAGCTCATGGAAGTGCTGGATACACTGACGGAGAGAGAGCAGAAAGTCCTCAAGCTTCGCTTCGGGCTCGAGGACGGCAGGACGCGCACCCTGGAAGAAGTCGGCAAACAGTTCGATGTCACACGTGAGCGTATCCGCCAGATCGAGGCGAAAGCACTCCGGAAGCTGCGTCATCCGAGCCGCAGCAAAAAACTCAAGGATTTCCTCGAGTAATATGAAACTCAGTGTAAGACTGCAAACCATCGCGGATATGATCAGAGACGGGGAGACTGTTGCGGACATCGGCACCGATCACGGACAGCTCCCGGTCTTTCTGTGTGAGACAGGCCGCAGCCCGCATGTCGTCATGACCGATGTCAGCGAAGGCTCGCTGGCAAAGGCGCGGATGACCGGGCACCGGTTGCTGTCAGACGGGGCAGCTCCGGAAGACAATGCCGCCGCACAGCTGGAAGCACGGCTCGGAGACGGGCTGGCACCGCTGCACTGCGGGGAAGCCGATGTGGTGGTCATGGCAGGTATCGGCGGCGGGCTCATGGAGCGTATCCTGCGGGCGGACCCCGCAAAGAGCGCGAGCATGGGCCGGTATATCCTGCAGCCGCGCAGGTCGCCCGGAGAACTCCGGCGATTCCTTGCGGAAGCCGGGTACGGGATCAAAGAAGAAAGGCTGGTCCCGGAAAGCCGGTTCATCTGGGAGATCATTGCAGCGGTGCCGGAAGCGGCGCGGAAAGAGGAGAAAGAGCGATTCCTCGTCAACGAAGCGCCGGACAGTCTCTTCGCACAGATGGTGCCGGGGGCGGACGACACCCTGTTCTGGGAGATCCCGTCCTATTACGGACAACTTGACGACCCCCTGATGGACGAGTATCTGTCGCGTAAACTGGCGCGTGAAAAACGCAATCTCGCAGGCAAGCGCCGTGCGGGGACCATTGATGAAAAAGAGATCGCGGTCAGCGACCGCAATATCCGCTATATCGAGAGTCTGATCAAGGCAAGGGAGGAACGGCAATGAGATACGAAGCACTCCTTCGCTGTTTTGCGGAGATCGCCTCCGGCGCGCCGGAGGATTGGGACAACAGCGGCGTACAGATCCGGACCGACAAAGAGGAAATCGAACGGGTGCTGGTGTGCCTGGAGGTGACGCCTGCGGTCGTGGAGGAAGCCAAAGAGCAGGAGGCGGATCTGATCCTGTCTCACCATCCGCTGATCTTCGGCGCCGTCGATCATCTTTCTGCGGACGACGTGCATGAAAAGATGCTCCTCAATCTGGTGACCGCCGGGATCGATGTCTTCAGCGCCCACATCACCTTTGACAAAGCACCGCTGGGGAACAGTTTCTTCCTGGCGGATCTTCTCGGACTGGAGGAGATCCGGCCTGTGGATACGGCGGATGGCGGCGATGTCCTGCCGATGGTGACGGGCGATGTCCATCCGGCCATGAATCTGCAGGAACTGTTCCTGCACACGGCAGACATGATGGATCTTACCCGCGGACAGATCCGCGCAGCGGGAGACCCCGGCATGACCGTCCTGAAGGCAGCCGTCTGCACCGGTGCGGGCAGCGAGTTTATGGACGAAGCGAAAACTGCAGGGTGTCAGGTGCTGATCACAGGCGATGTCAAGTACCATGAAGCCATGCGGGCGAAGGAATTGGGCATCGGTGTGATCGACGCGGGACACTACGGGACGGAGAAGTATTTTGCGGAGAACTTTGCCGCACAACTGCGCGACATGGCGGGCGATGAGCTCGACGTGCTGGAAAGCGCGGTGAACATCGATCCATTCACATTCATCTGAGGCAACCTTAAGCAGGGAACTGCTGCGGCAGGAGGAACGGACGTGGGAACAACTTTCAACGGCAGTACAGTGCTGGCATTTGATATTGGTACGCAGAGCACCAGAGCGCTTCTCATAGACCGGAACGGTACGATCGCCGGCAAAGCGCAGATCGTCTATGAACCGGCCTACTATTCTCCCAAACTTGGCTGGGCGGAGCAGGATCCGGATATGTACTACGACTGCATGTGCCGCGGGGCCGGGATGCTCAAAGAGAAGTATCCCGACGCATTTGATGCGGTGGCGGGCGTAACGGTGTCCACGATCCGCGATACATCGGTCTGCGTCGATGAGAACGGGACACCTCTGCGGCCGGCGATGGTCTGGACGGACAAACGGCTCGCGGCGGGCAGCCCGCAGCTCAGCGGTCTGAAAAAGCTGGTTTTCAAAGCGGCCGGGGCGTACGAACTGGTCGATATCAACTATAAGAAAGCACAGTGCAACGTCATCCGCGAGCAGCAGCCGGATATCTGGGAGAAGACGTACAAGTATCTCATGCTCGGCGGCTATCTGAACTACCGTCTGACCGGAGAGTTCAAAGATGCGGTGGCGGGCATCGTGGGGCATATCCCGTTTGACAATAAAAAGCGGGATTGGAAGGGACCGAAGGACCTCATCCGGCCGGTCTTCGATATCCCGCGCGAAATGCTGCCCGATCCGGTCGAGACCGGAGCGATCATGGGCTATATCAGCGCGAAAGTAGCGGAGGAGACCGGCATCAAAGAAGGCACGCCTGTCTACCCGTCCGGAGCGGACAAAGCCTGTGAGGTCATCGGCATGGGCTGCATGAGGAAAGAACAGGTCGCGCTGTCGTTCGGTACGATGGCGACGGCTAATTTCACGTCTCCCGATTACTACGAGATGCGGCGGTTTATGGCGCCGTTCCCGTCCGTGATCCCCGGCTGGTATGCGCCGGAATACGAAGTGTACCGCGGGTACTGGCTGGTTTCATGGTTTCAGAAGGAATTCGCCGAGCTGGAGAAGATCGCTTCACAGACGGTCGGGCGGTCGGCGATCGAACTGCTCAATGAAAAACTGGCGGATATCCCTGCGGGCTGCGACGGACTGATGTTCCAACCGTATTTCACACCCAATCCGAGCATGCCGATGGCCAAAGGCGGATTCGTCGGGATGACAGATCACCACGGCCGCGTCCATATGTACCGCGCCGTCATCGAAGGCATCAACTACGGCTTGATGGAAGGGGTGCGGCAGGCGGAAAAAGCGGGCGGATTCAAGGCGGAGGAGATCCGGCTCGGCGGCGGCGGCAGTCAGAGCAGCGAGATCTGCCAGCTTACGGCGAATATGTTCGGCATCCCGGTCGTCCGCGTCCACACGCATGAAGTAACGGGACTTGGTGCGGCGATGGCTTGTTTTGTCGCGATGGGCGAGTACCCCGACTTCGCCGACGCCGCGGAAGGGATGGTCCATGAACGCGACCGTTTCGAACCCGATATGAAAGAACACGCACTCTATAAGGATCTGTACGAGGACGTCTGGACGGATATCTTCGACAGGCTCGCACCTCTTTACAAACGGGTCGATGTGATCTACAACAAAGCTGGAAAGTAGGACATGAGGCGGGAAAGAGAGAAGGAAATGCGGAAAAATACAGCCGGCAGGTAAAATTCACTGCCCGGCTGTTTTTTTGCGTGCGATGAAGCGATTCCTGTGGTATAATGCCCTTTGCAGTTTCGGGCAAGCCGGATGGTCGCGTGCCTCTTCGGGAGGTATGAGGAAAGTCCGGGCTCCGCAGGGCAAGGGTGCCGGATAACGTCCGGCGTAGGTAACTATAGGGAAAGTGCAACAGAAACACACCGCCGAAACAGTACGGCTGTGGCAAGGGTGAAATGGCGAGGTAAGAGCTCACCGGCGTCATGGAGACATGGCGGCCGTGTAAACCCCACCCGGAGCAAGACCAAACAGGGAACAAGGCCTGTTGCCCGCAGGCCCCCGGAAGGTAGGTCGCTGGAGGCCGTCAGCAATGGCGGTCCAAGATAGATGATCATCCACGACAGAACCCGGCTTACAGGCTTGTCCCGGCTGCATCTCACGAAGAAGGAAGGCTTTCAAAAATCTCGTATCTTTGCAAAGTCTTTTTTATTTCTCCATTTGTAAGGATAGGTAGATACAGGAATGACTGACGAACTCGAACTTGAACAGAATACAGCGGGCTCCGTGCGCCCGAAGGAGAACCGCATGGGGACGGCACCGGTGACCAGGCTGATCCTTGGCATGTCCTGGCCTGCCATGCTGTCGATGCTCATCCAGGCGCTGTACAACATTGTCGACAGCGCTTTTGTCGCACGCATCAGCGAAGACGCCCTGACGGCGCTGACACTGGTCTTTCCGGTGCAGATGCTGCTCGTTGCGGTCGGTGTCGGTACCGGTGTCGGTATCAACTCGCTCGTTTCGCGCCGGCTCGGTGCGCACCGCTTTGATGAGGCGAGCACGGCGGCGTCGATGGGACTCAAACTCGCACTCATCAACTGGGTGTTTTTCGCGCTGGTCGGGCTGTTCCTTTCGGGGCCTATCGTGGGGCTGTTCACGAAGGATCCGGTCATCCATCAGATGGGCAGGCAGTATCTGTCGCTGGTCTTCATCTTCAGTGTGTTTGCGATCGTTCATATGATTCTGGAAAAAACGATCCAGTCGACCGGCAATATGCTGTGGCCGATGATCGCTTCGGTCGCCGGCTGCGCTGTCAATATCGTGCTGGATCCGATCCTGATCTTCGGTCTGCTCGGTGCGCCGAAGCTGGGCGTGATCGGTGCGGCGATTGCCACGATCACAGGGCAGGCGGTCAGCACCCTGATTTCTATCTACATCATCCGTCACAAAGTCCACGATGTGCACATCACGATCCGCACAAAGATGGACCGGCGCACGATCGGAGAGATCTACGCGGTCGGTCTTCCGTCGATCCTGATGCAGGTCGTCATTTCGTTCGCCAGCGCTTTGATGAACCTGATCCTGGTCAACCTTTCCACGACAGCGGTCGCGGTCAACGGTGTGTACGGCAGGCTGCAGTCGTTCATCTTCATGCCGGTATTCGGCCTCAACCAGGGTGCGACACCGGTTTTCGGCTACAACTACGGTGCCGGCAACAAGGAGCGTCTGGTCAAAGCACTCAAAACGGCATGGGTCATGGCCTTTTGCATTATGTTCTGCGGCTTCGTCCTGTTCCAGACGATCCCGGAGATCCTACTCGGTCTCTTTGATGCATCTCCCCAGATGCTCGAGATCGGCGTGCCGGCGTTCCACATCATCAGCATCTGCTTCCTGCCAGCTTCGATCGGCATCATCGGCGGCAGTATGTTTGCCGCGACGGGACACGGTTTTATCAGTCTGATCTCCGCGGTCGTGCGGCAGCTTGTCTTCATCGTTCCCGCCGCGTATCTTCTGTCCCGGATCGGCGGGCTGGATCTGATCTGGTGGGCGTTCCCGCTCTCCGAAATCTTCGGCCTGACCTACGTGCTCGTGATGCTGCGCTGGCTGTTCAAACACGATATCAATAAACTGCACCGCTACGATGATGCCATCGATCAGCGTATTCTATAAGCAGGGAGTGTGACACTATGCCGACCATGAACCGCAAGACCGGTACTTTCACGGAGTCTGTCATCCGCATGATGACCCGCATCAGCGATGCGGAAGGCGCCATCAATCTGTCGCAGGGATTCCCGGACTGGGATCCGCCGCAGGAGATCATGGACGCGCTTGCGAGAGTTTCTTACGAGGGACCGCACCAGTACCCCGTTACCATCGGGGCGGAGAACCTGCGCGCGGCGCTGTGCGAAAAGCAGGGACGTGCGATCGGCCGCACCCTCGATCCGGAAGAGGAGATCGTCATCACCTGCGGCGGCACGGAGTCGATGATGTGCGCGATGATGACCATCTGTGAGCCCGGGGATAAGGTTATGGTCTTTTCCCCGTTTTATGAGAATTACGGCGCGGACTGCATCCTGTCCGGCGCAGAACCGATCTTCATCCCGCTGGTGCCACCGACCTATGACTTCGATATCTCACTGATCGAGCAGGGGTTCCGCGACGGTGCCAAGGCAATCGTCATCTGCAATCCGTCCAACCCGTGCGGCAAGGTCTTCACCCGTGAGGAACTGACCGCCATCGGGGAACTGGCTCTTAAATACGATGCCTTCGTGGTGACCGATGAGGTCTACGAGCACATCGTTTATAAACCGTATGAGCATGTTTATATGGCTGCTCTTCCGGGGATGTACGATCATGTCATCACCTGCAACTCACTGTCCAAGACATATGCGGTGACCGGCTGTCGCATCGGCTACATCATTGCGCCGAAGTACGTCATTGATGAAGCGAAGAAGGTTCACGACTTTCTGTCCCTGGCCGCACCGGGGCCATTGCAGGAGGCAGCCGTGACAGGCGTGAAGTTCCCGCCGGAATACTACGAATGGCTGCGGGACGACTACACGGAGAAACGCGATTACTTCATGGAAGGACTGGACCGTGCAGGACTCAAGCACAATGTCCCGCAAGGTGCCTACTTTGTGATGATCGATATCTCCGAGTTCATGGCGCTGCCGAAGTTTACCGGCATGAGCGACCAGGACTTCTGCGAGTGGATGATCCACAACGTCGGTGTGGCGGCAGTACCGGGGTCCAGTTTCTTCATGGAGGATGTCAACAACCTGATCCGTCTGCATTTCGCAAGGGAACTCCCGGTGCTGGAGGAAGTCATCCGGCGTCTTATGAAGATGAAAGAAATCGCGTTTGCCTGACGGACAGCCGGCGGTAATGAGCCCGCTGAGTCAGCTTATATAGAAAAAAAGACTCCTGTGCGGAGTCTTTTGCTTTTACAGCGGATAGAGCCGCTGTGCATCTTCGTCAAAGTCCGGCGCTTCGCGCCGCCAGGCGGAGTCAAAAAGAAAGAGGTCGTAGATCTGCGGATCGCGCAGGAGGTGCCTGCAGACGGTGTAGGTGGCTTTCAGAAAGTCGGGATTCAGCGGTATCTGCTGCTCGATCAGCGGGCATTGATAGGGGATGCTCTCGGCACCGGCGGCAGCGCCGGGGAACCGGATCAGCGTGAGCTGTCCGTGTCTGTCGATATGCGGGCAGGCGGGATAAAACCGGCACTGCAGAGGCCGCATGGCGCGTTCGCAGTGCGAGGCGCACAGGCAGCGGGCAAACCAGACGTTTCCTGTCCAGCTGTCCGGATAGTCGTAGTCGAGGGCGTCTTCGGCTTCGAAAGAGAAAAGGGGCGTACCGTCCGACATGCAGAAAAGAGTGGCGGGATCGTCCGTGCGATGCGGGGCAGGAACGTTCCCGGGGAGGAAGAGCGATTCTTCGCCTGGATACAGATAGATCCCGAGGACCTGTTCTTCTTCCGGCGGATTATCATCATTTGCGGGTGCCGTCTCTAATAAGTTGTGGGGGTCGCTCTCATTGACATCCGCAACATAATGTAGGAAAATATCATCGGAGGAGTTTGGACACTCCGGTCCTGCGGTCAGATGCTCTTCGATCGTGCAGCAGATGCTGCCGCACAGCCTGCCGCAGTCGCCGTCGATTGGACTGACGCGGTCCAGAAGCCGGTACATGGCTTTATAGGTACGTGTGGGAATGATCTGTTTCATGGGAAGAGTATACCATAGAAACGGCAGCCGGCATGTCCCAAATCTTCCGGATCTGCGAGTAACGCAAACCACAATCAGTAAGAGGTAACAAAGCATGAAATTAGGTATCGACGTCGGATCGACCACTGTCAAGCTGGTCGTTCTGAACGACGAAGATCAAATCATCTACAGCAAGTATGAACGGCACATGTCCGATGTGTTCGACAAGGTGCAGGAGCTCATCATCCGGATGAAGGAAGAGATGGGCGATCTTCGGCTGAAACCGGTCATCACGGGCAGCGGCGGACTGGCGCTGGCCAACCTGATGAACGTGCATTTCGAGCAGGAGGTCATCGCGTGCAGCAAGGCCGTCGAAACACTTATTCCCGATACGGATGTCGCCATCGAACTGGGCGGCGAGGACGCGAAGATCACGTTCTACGGACAGACCATCGAACAGCGCATGAACGGTACCTGCGCCGGCGGTACGGGCGCGTTCATCGATCAGATGGCGATCCTGCTGAATACCGATGCGGCCGGGCTCAATGAGGCTGCTAAGAATTATAAACTGATCTATCCGATCGCGGCGCGCTGCGGCGTGTTCGCAAAGACCGATATCCAGCCGCTGATCAATGAAGGCGCGTCCGTAGAGGACCTGTCCGCTTCGATTTTCCAGGCGGTCGTCAACCAGACCATCAGCGGTCTTGCCTGTGGCCACCGCATCCAGGGGCACGTTGCTTTCCTGGGCGGTCCGCTGTCGTTCCTGTCTGAACTGAGAAAGCGGTTCATCGAGACCATCGGGCTGAAAGACGACGAGATCATCTTCCCCGAAGACGGCAAGTACTTCGTCGCCATCGGCGCGGCGCTGCTGGCTGAGAAGCAGGAAGAGGTCACCATCGGAGCGCTGATCGCCCGTCTGGCACAGCTCGACCCTAACATGATGAACGACACCAAGCACATCGAGCCACTGTTCGCTGACGAGGCGGACTATGCCCGCTTTGTCGCGCGTCACGATAAAGACAAAATCAAGCGCCGGGAGTTCGCCAAGGCAAGAGGCAAGTTGTTCCTCGGTATCGACGCAGGGTCCACGACCACCAAGGCGGCGCTGATCGACGACGAGAAAAACCTGTTGTATTCGTTTTACCGCAGCAACGAAGGCAATCCGATCGATGCGACGATGGCTATGCTGCGTGAGTTGTACCGGCAGATGCCGGAGGCGGCGTTCATCGCCAACACCTGTGTCACCGGGTACGGCGAAGGGCTGATCAAAGCGGCGTTCAAGGCGGATCTCGGTGAGATCGAGACCATGGCGCACTATAAAGGCGCGGAGGAATTCCTTCCCGGTGTCGATTTCATCCTGGACATCGGCGGACAGGATATGAAGTGCATGAAGATCAAGAACGGCGCGATCTACAGCATCATGCTCAATGAAGCGTGCTCGTCCGGCTGCGGTTCTTTCATTGAGACCTATGCGAAGTCGGTCAACATGGACGCGAAGACATTTGCCAAAGAAGCGCTCTTCTCCGAAGCCCCCGTGGATCTGGGCACACGCTGCACGGTCTTCATGAATTCGAAGGTCAAACAGGCCCAGAAAGAAGGGGCCTCTATCGGCGACATCAGCGCGGGCCTTTCGTATTCGGTCATCAAGAACGCGCTTTATAAAGTCATCAAACTGCGCAATTCCGACGAGACCGGCGACAAGATCGTTGTCCAGGGCGGCACGTTCCTCAATGATGCGGTCCTGCGCAGCATCGAGAAGATCGTCGGCAAGGAAGTCGTCCGGCCGGACATCGCCGGGATCATGGGCGCATACGGCGCAGCGATCATTGCAAGAGAAAACTACGTGGAGGACACGAAGTCGTCCATCATCTCGCTGGAAGAGATGGATAATTTCACAGTGGAAAATTCGCATGCGCGCTGCGGCGGCTGCGAGAACCGCTGTCTGCTCACGATCAACAAATTCAACGACGGCACGAAGTTCATCACCGGCAACCGCTGCGAGAAGGGGGCCGGCGGCGAAAAGAAGACATCCGATCTGCCCAACCTGTTCGCATGGAAGTACAAGCGGCTGTTCTCCTATACACCGCTCTCCATGGAGGCATGTACCCGCGGCGAGGTCGGTATCCCGCGTGTACTGAACATGCACGAGAACTATCCGTTCTGGTTCACGTTTTTCACCAAGCTGGGATTCCGCGTCGTCCTGTCGCCGCAGTCCAATAAGAAGATCTACGAATCGGGCATGGAGTCCATTTCGTCCGATACGGCGTGCTATCCGGCCAAACTCGTCCACGGGCATGTGCAGTGGCTCGTCGATCAGGGAGTGAAGTTCATCTTCTACCCGAGCATCAACTACGAGCGGCTCGAGGACAAGACCGCTCCGAACCACTACAACTGCCCGATCGTCGCGACCTATCCGGAGGTCATCGGCAACAACATGGACGATGTCTTCGAGGAAGAAGACGTGCGGTTCATGCATCCGTTCCTGCCGTACGATGACGATAAGAAACTGATCAAGGAACTCGCCCGTGTGTTCGAGCATCTGCGGATCGGTGAAAGCGAGATCCGCGAGGCTGTCACGGCAGCAAGAGAAGAGGATAAACGATTCCACGACGACGTCAAAAAACAGGGGGAATACGCGCTCAAGTATGCCCGCGACAACCGCAAGAAGGCCATCGTGCTGGCGGGCCGTCCGTACCACCTCGATCCGGAGATCAACCACGGCATCGACAAACTGATCGGCAGTTTTGACATGGTCGTACTGACCGAGGACTCGGTAGCGCATCTGGGAACGCTCGACCGTCCTGTGCGTGTACTCGACCAGTGGATGTATCATTCCCGTCTGTACAAAGCGGCGGAATTCGTCGGTACGACGGATGATGTGGAACTGGTGCAGCTCAACTCGTTCGGCTGCGGGCTCGACGCTGTCACGACCGACGAAGTCGAGGAGATCACCCGAAAGCACAATAAGCTCTACACGGTCCTGAAGATCGACGAGGGGTCCAACCTTGGTGCGGCGAAGATCCGCGTCCGTTCGCTCAAAGCGGCGATGGAGGAGCGCGACAAGAACGAGATCCGCCATGTGGACAGCGACGAGGCGTACCAGAGGCAGATCTTCACCAAGGAGATGAAGAAGGATTATACGATCCTGATCCCGCAGATGGCGCCGATGCAGTTCCAGTTCCTCGAGACGGCACTTGGCATGGAAGGGTATCATGCGGTGCTGCTGCCGCCGGTGAATACCGAAGCGGTCGACGAAGGGCTGCGCTACATCAACAACGATGCCTGCTACCCGACGATCGTATCGCTGGGACAGATCATTTCGTATCTGAAGTCGGGGGACCTGGACCTTGATAAAACGGCGATCTTCATGAGCCAGACCGGCGGTCCGTGCCGCGCCAGCAACTACGTGGCGCTGCTCCGGAAAGCACTGAAGGATCTCAATATGCCGCAGATCCCGGTCATTTCGGTCAACTGGGCGGGGCTCGAGAGCAACCCGGGATTTAAGATCACGCTGTCGCTGGCCAAGCGGATCGGCATGGGCTTTGTCTACGGCGACGTCCTCATGAAGTGCCTGTACGCGACCCGGCCGTACGAGCGGATCCCGGGGTCGGCAGATAAGATGTACAGAAAGTATTCGCGCCTGGCGCGTCTGAATATCCGTGCGGGCAGCCTGCACAAGTTCGGACAGATCATCCACCAGATGGTCGAGGATTTTGACAAACTGCCGCTCAACGAAGATATCAAGAAGCCGAAGGTCGGCGTGGTCGGCGAGATCCTGGTCAAGTATCATCCGACGGCGAACAACGACATCGTCGGCGTTATCGAGAACGAAGGCGGCGAAGCGGTCGTGCTGGAACTGATCGACTTCTTCCTCTACGGTATGTACAGCAAGGAGTTCAACTACAAACATTTGTCCGGAGACCGCAAGACCATGCTGATCAACAAGGCGGCGATCGCGGTCATCGAACGGCTCAGAAAACCGGCCCGTGAAGCGCTCATGGCCAGCAGACGGTTCAAACCGCCGGCATTCATCAGTGAGACAGCGGACAAGGCACAGGAGATCCTGTCTCTGGGCAGCCAGTGCGGCGAAGGGTGGCTCCTGACGGGCGAGATGGTCGAACTCATCGACAGCGGTGTCGAGAACATCGCGTGCCTGCAGCCGTTTGCCTGCCTGCCGAACCACGTCACGGGCAAAGGGATGATGAAGGCGCTCAGGAAACGCAACCCGCGTGCGAACATCGTCGCGGTCGATTTCGACCCCGGCGCCAGCAATGTCAACCAGCTCAACCGTATCAAACTGATGATGTCCACGGCGTACCGCAACATGGAACTCAAAGAGGAAGAAGAGCGCCGTGCCGCGAAAGAGGCGGAGGCGGCCCGCCGCAGGGAAGCGATCGCATCTGACAACTACTGATACGATTGTTACCGATTTGCATCAGTGCTATAATGATGAGAAGTGAAAAGCAGTATTTGCCGGTACTGCTTTTCTGCTTATCAATGATTAGTGCATTCATATGCGCTATTCGAATGACATAAAATACAGCATCTTGGTAAGGATAGCAGCATAGGGGTGTTACTTTATGAAGAACAACAAAATTAGATCGTTCAGCACAGCTGCGCATGGAACTTTTGACCATGCGGTATTTTGCGTACTTTGCCTGCTTTTGTCGCTGGCATTCCTGTTTGCGCTGCCGCAGCCGGTCTGCGCGCAGACCGGGGATGAACTGCAGGGCGGGGAAACGGCAGTTCCGGCCGAGCCGGCGCAGGAAGAAGCCATTCCGTCTTCTCAGGACGCTGCAGAAGAGAATGCAGCAGAGCAGCCGGGACAGACAGAGGAACCCGGGCAGACAGAGGAACCGGATCCGGAGGAACCATCCGCGGAGGAGGTGCATCCGGACGGATGGGCTGACGAAGAAGGCGGAAAACGGTACTATCAGGACGGCGAATTCTATGCGGACAGGATCGAGGAGATCGAAGGCAGCAAATACTGCTTTGATCAGAATGGATTTGTCCGCCGCTGGCGGTTCGAATACGACGGCAAATCGTATTACGCCAACGCGGAAGGGGTCATCGCATGTAACAAATTTATAACGATCAAAAAGACCGGGGAAAAATACTACTACTCCGAGGATGGGTCGGCGAAGACAGGCATGTTTTCCCAGGGTGGAAAGCTGTACTGTGCGGACGACAGCGGCGTGATCCGGAAGTGGCTGTTTTCATACGATGGCAGAACATACTACGCAAACGGCGATGGGGTCCTGACAACGAACAGATTCGTAACGATGAGCAAGACCGGCGACAAGTATTTCTTCGGCAGCGACGGCGCGTCGAAGGCGGGTAAGTTCGAGTCCGGCAGCAAATGGTACTATGCCGGCGATAACGGTGTGATCCGGAAATGGTTGTTTACCTGCGAGGGAAAGACCTATTACGCGAACGGAGAAGGTGTTCTTACAACCAACCGTTTCATGACGATGAGCAAAACCGGCGACATATACTTCTTTGGCAGCGACGGTGCGGCAAAAACAGGGAAATTCAATGTCGGCAGCAAATGGTATTGTGCGCAGGACAATGGAAAGATCCGGAAGTGGCGATTCAGCTACAACGGGAAGTATTACTATGCGAACGGCAAGGGAGAACTTGCGGTCAACAAGGTCGTGCGTTTTGGTTCCGGAGAAGCGGTTTACTATGACAGACAGGGAATAGAGGGCGTTTTGATCAACGCGAAGGCACGCTCTCACGTTTCGTATAAGGCCAGCATCCCTGATCCGGCTGGGCGCACAGCCATCATCGAGATGTACAGCGGCGGCAAGTGGGTCAAAAAGTCATCGGTCGTATTGCCAGGCACCGGGAGCAGCGTCACGATCAAGCTGCCTGATCACTGGTGGCCTTACGAGACTACGGAGTGGCGGATCCGTGTGCCTGCGGGGAACGGTGCTGCGGGGTATACTTCTCCGACGATCCGCATCAGCGGACAGCGGTATTACCAGAACCCGTCCTGGATGGTCCAGATCACCAATACCATCAGTAAGCACGGGCTTTCTTATTACACTTCCCCGGTGCAGACAAACAACGCCAGCACCCGGAAAGACCATGTCGAAACGATGATCGACCGGGCGTATGATTATCTCGGAGATCCTTATGTCGTCTGTCAGTCACGCCAGCCCGGCCGCGGCGTGGATTGCTCCGGGATCGTGATGCAGGCATGCTATGCGGCAGGTGTCGATCTGTGGCCGTCCAATCCGTACCGCCATACTTTCCCCAAGTATGAATATGAGTCCCGGTACATCTATGCGATGAAAAATCTGCAGACCGTACCCTTTAAGAACCGGCAGCGCGGGGATCTGATCTTCTACTCCAAGAACGGCGTGATCATCCATGTAGCGATTTATCTGGGCAACGATAAGATCATCCACGCATGGCCAGGTACGATCAGGGTCTCTTCGATCTATGGCTGGGGGGATATTGCAGGCGTACGGCGTGTATTTCATTAACATCTGAACCGTGCGTTTAATGACGCATAGAATGAACTATGGTATAATAGCACCGATCATTGATCGGTGCTTTTTTTACAGAAAGGAGAAAGGACATGTCGATCCAGCGGGGAAGAGAGTACTTCCGTAAACTCGGCATGGAAGACCGGGTGATGGAGTTCCCGGTTTCCAGCGCGACAGTGGAGCTTGCGGCTGTCGCAGTAGGGACAGAGCCGGATAAAATCTGCAAAACGCTGTCCTTTATTCTGAAGGACGGTACGCCGATCCTCATTTTGGTGTCCGGTGAAGCGAAGATCGCGAATCCGAAATTCAAAGCCTTTTTCCATGAGAAGGCCCGCATGATCCCGGGGGATCAGGTGGAACCGCTCATCGGCCATGACATTGGCGGCGTTTGCCCGTTCGGTATCAATGAGGGCGTGCGCGTCTATCTGGATGTATCTCTGAAGAAGCATGAGATGGTCTGGCCGGCGGTCGGCAGCGAAAACAGCGCGATCGGGCTGACCATCGAAGAACTGGAGAACGTGTCCGGGTATCTGGAATGGATCGATGTCTGCAAAGATCCGGAATCTGTTGTAGAGTGAGCAGCGTATCGGAATCGCTTCAGCCGGAACCGGGCAAGGAGAGGAAGATGGAGATCCGGAAAACGACACTGGAAGACCTGGAAACTGTGATGGCGATCTACGCGAGAGCCCGCGCTTTTATGGCGGCGAACGGCAATCCGCGCCAGTGGGCTAATAATAACTGGCCGCCGGAATCGCTGATCCGCCAGGACATCGCAGACGGCAACAGCTACGTGTGTATCACGGAAGACGGCGAGATCGTTTCGACTTTCTTTTATAAATTTGGAGAAAACGCCGAGCCGGGGTATGCAGCCATCGAGGATGGCGCCTGGATCGGGGAGGATACCTACGGCGTCATGCACCGCATGGCGGTCAGCGGCACCGTGAAAGGAGCAGCCACATTCTGTATGGAATGGTGTTATCAACAGTCTGGCCATCTGCGCGGCGATACCCATCCGGACAACAAGCCGATGCAGGGCGTGTTTAAGAAACTTGGGTTTCAGTACTGCGGTATCATCCACGTCGTGGAAGACAACGACCCGCGGTATGCTTATGAAAAGCTGTGAGGGGACTGCTCCTGTAAACTGTACGTTTGGTTTGCATAATGAACAAGAATAATAATTATGTAAATCTTAATATCGAATTACCAAAGCCGGTCGTACATGCGATCGGCCTTTTGGAATCCGCCGGGTTTGAAGCCTGGGTCGTCGGCGGCGCTGTCCGCGATGCGATGCTCATCGCCGGCAGGCAGGCGGAAAGTCAGGAATCAGCGGTGCAGGACCATGCGGAGGAAGGGCCTTCTGATTGGGATCTCACAACAGACGCCTCGCCGAATGAGATGCTTCGGGTCTTCGCAGGGGAACGCGTCATCGAGACCGGCCTGAAGCACGGTACACTGACCGTTCTGCTGGACGGCATGCCGCTGGAGATCACGACCTACCGCGTTGACGGAACTTACACGGACAACCGGCGTCCGGACAGCGTTTCCTTTACTAAGAACATCGATGAAGATCTTGTGCGCCGCGATTTCACGGTCAATGCCATGGCGTACAATCCGCAGCACGGTCTTTACGACCCGTACGGCGGCAGGGGCGACCTGGCAGCCGGTATTTTGCGTGCTGTCGGCAAGGCGGGTGTTCCCGGTGAGCCTGTGAGGCGATTCCGCGAAGATGCGCTCCGCATTCTGCGTGCACTGCGGTTTGCCGCGCAGCTGGGGATGACGATCGAAGAGGAGACAAGGCGGGCTGTGTTCGATGAGAAAACACGGCTTAACAACATTTCCCCGGAGCGGATCCGGGAGGAACTTGACAAACTGCTGCAGGGAGACCACGCGGCAGGCGTTCTGATCGAGTATGCGGAGGTGATCGCGGTCGTGATCCCGGAGATGCGAGCCTGCATCGGGTTTGACCAGCACACCCCGTACCATCGCTATAACGTATGGGATCACTGTGCGCATGCAGTGGAATTTGCGCGGATGTCTGTGCCGACTGCGATCGCGCTGCAGGAAACAGCCGGCTCGCGGGAAGAGTGGATCGGCAGTGTCCGGCAGGCCATCAGCTGCCTCAAATGGGCGGCGCTGCTGCACGACATCGAAAAACCGGCCTGCTTCTTCCGGACAGATGACGGCAACGGCCACTTTTACGGCCATTCCGAAAAGAGCGCCGGGACAGCGGACCGGATCCTCGAGCGGCTGCATTTCGACAATGCGCGGCGCGAGAAGATCGTTATGCTCGTCGCCAATCACGACCGGCAGTTCGTCCTCGATGTCAAGCCCGTCAAGCGGGCGATCCGCAAATTCGGCAAGCAGGATCTGCTGCTCCTGATGGATCTGTACTCCGCGGACGTCAGCGCCCAGAGCAATCTGGCGGCGGACCGGCTGCGCGGGCACGACTTCATGCGGGCGGCGGTCATGCAGCTTTCCAAAGAGCCGGAAGCGGCGTTTTCGCGCAAGGACCTTGCCGTCAAAGGCGGGGATATGGCAGCGCTGGGGTATGAAGGGAAAGCCATCGGGGCGATTCTCGAACAGATCCTGGATGCGGTCATCGAGGAGCAGCTTCCCAACGAAAGAGAGGCACAGCTGGCGTTTGCAGAGCAAAGACTGCCGGAAATCATGTGTTAAACAAATAACTTGCGTTTTTATGCGTTTTGGTGTTGACAATACCTGCGCAAATCTATATCGTGTTACCATAAAGTTGATAGAGGCGCGGTCGATATCAGTACTTCGCGGAGGCGGCAGCCAGCGAAACGAAGGAAAGGAGAGATCGCCGAAGGGCCGTCCGGGCGCGGACAGCTGCTGGGGCAGTACATAACATGTGCTGCACTCCTGCCGATGAGGCAGAGGCGCTATTAATGACAACGAGGATATCCTTTTTCCGGAGTTGCATTAATAGAAAATGCAACTTTTTTATTCGTTGCAGATCCTGCGTTGCGGCGCAGACAATCCAGCTCGAGCGCATCGTTGTGAGCGAAGCGAACACAGATGCGCGAGAGCGATTGGCTGACAGCCGATGCACCAACAGAATCTGCACACCATGAAGAATCGCATTCAGAGATGCGGGAAGGAGAAAGGATATGGCTATTTTTGAAGGATGTGCAACCGCAATCGCGACCCCGATGTTCGCCGATGGGACGGTTGATTTTGATGCGTACACCCAGCTGATCGAGTACAACCTCGCGGGCGGCGTCGACGCGATCGTCGCAGCCGGCACGACCGGTGAGGCTTCCACGCTCGACAACGAGGAACACATTGCAGTCGTCGAACACTGCGTCAAGGTCGTTAACGGCAGAGTGCCCGTCATCGGCGGTGCAGGCTCCAACGACACCCGTCACGGCGTGGATCTGGCGAAGAGGATCGAAGCAGTTGGAGCAGACGCGCTTCTGCTCGTCACTCCGTACTATAACAAGTGCTCCCAGCAGGGTCTGATCGAGCACTTCAAGGCGACCACCAGAGATCTGTCGATCCCGAGCATCCTGTATTCCGTGCCGAGCCGCACCGGCGTCAACATCAAGCCGGAAACCGCCGCGGAGCTCGCGCAGGAAACCAACATCGTTGCCATCAAAGAGGCGAGCGGAGATATCTCCCAGGTCGCTGAGATGTGCCGCGTGGTCCCGGAAGACTTTGCGGTCTACTCCGGCAATGACGATATGGTCGTTCCGCTGATGTCGCTTGGCGGCAAGGGCGTCATTTCCGTCACCGCGAACGTGATCCCGGCTGACATCACGGCGATGGCGCACTACGCACTCGAAGGCGATTACGCGAATGCAGCCCGCATTCAGCTGGCAACCAAGCCACTGACCGACGCGCTGTTCGCGGACGTCAACCCGATCCCGGTCAAGGCGGCGCTCGCCATGATGGGCAAGATGGAAATGACGTACCGCCTGCCGCTGTGTGCACCGAGCGAAGCCGTTCAGGCGCGCGTACGTCAGGAGATGGAAGCATACGGACTTCTGTAGTATCTGAAATGTGACACCGGCTGGAAGCAGCCAACCTGAATAAGAAAAGAAAGATAAGAAAGAAACGGAGACAACTATGATCAACGTGATTCTTCACGGATATCTCGGCAAAATGGGAAGGACCCTTGAAAAGCTGATCGCAGAGCGCGACGACATGCAGGTCGTCTGCGGGATGGACATCGGGCTGACAGGTCAGGAATCGCCGGAAGGCGACAACGGCATCGCCCTGTGCAGCAAGCCGGAACAGTTCACAGGCGAGGCGGATGTCATCATCGACTTCTCCAACCACGCCGCAGTCAAGGAACTGCTGTACTATGCGAAAGAGCGGCAGATCCCCGTCATCGTCGCCACGACCGGACTCACAGAGGACGAACTGGCGTATGTGAACGAGACGGCGGAGAAAGTTGCTGTCTTCCGTTCCGCAAACATGTCGCTTGGCATCAACCTGATGGCCAAGGCGCTGCAGCTGATGACCCCATTCGTCGAGAAGGACTTCGACATGGAGATCGTCGAGATGCATCACAACATGAAGAAGGATGCACCGAGCGGCACAGCGCTGCTGCTGGCGGACAAGATCAACGAAGTCTGCGAGGAGAAGAAGAAGTACATCTACGGCAGAGAGGGCGGCAATCTCGCGTTCGACAGAAAGCAGATGGGCATCCACGCGCTGCGCGGCGGCACGGTCGCGGGCGAGCACAAGGTCATCTTTGCAGGACCGGATGAGATCATCGAGGTCCGTCACCTGGCGCTTTCCAGAGAGATTTTCGCACATGGCGCGCTGACGGCCGCCGCCTTCATGGCAGGCAAGGAACCGGGGCTGTATTCGATGGATGACATTATCGGATAAACGACTCTTTGATCACACTGTTTCAAAAAAGGCGGTTCTGAAAACCGCCTTTTTAATTCGCAATGATGCATTCCGCGGAATCGCAATGATTGCAGGTTTTCTGTGATAGACTGATAAACGGAGGTTATATGGATGGAGAAGAAACTGGTTTACGGACAATTGGCATTTGTGCTGTTGATGACTTATGTTGTTATCTTTGTAACACCCATGCGTATGGCATTTGGGGTGCTGTGCATTGTCCTGTCTTCAGTTCTCATTCTGGTGGATGAGTACTGGCTGGTGGAAAAAGCAGGAACAGCAGCGAAAAGTGCAGTGGTTGCATGCATCCTGACATTGAACATGACGTTCCTCCTGCTTCTAAGGTGCATGATTGAGGTGTTGTCTTAAAAAGGAGGGGACCATGACAGAAAACAACGGCAGCAAGGCAAAAGAAATCCTGATCATGCTGACGATCATTCTGATCCTGGCAGTGGTGCTTCTTGCAGCTTGCCAGAGTTATATGATCTGGCATCCTGCTGAGCAGGCGTTCTATTCGGCATTTGATCTGCATGACGGGGAGGCGCCGAACGGCATCCAATACGAGTGCGAGCTCG
>JAWRJC010000063.1:0-19050 GCA_040307715.1 Clostridiales bacterium
TGATGGCGACGATGAGGGCGCCGAAGACGACGATGGGGGTATAGACTCTCGCGAAGCGGGTGATGAAACGCTCGGAGTTGGATTTGTTGAACCCGGAGTTCTCGACCAGCTCGAGGATCTTCGAGACGGTACTTTCACCGAACTCTTTGGTGGTCCGGATCTTCAGCGGGCCGGTCATGTTGATGCAGCCGCTGATAACTTCGCTGCCGGGGAAGACCTCGCGCGGCATGCTCTCGCCGGTCAGGGCGGCGGTGTTGAGCGTGCTCTCGCCTTCTACGACCACGCCGTCGATCGGGATCTTCTCGCCGGTACGGACGGTGATCACGGTGCCGACGGGGATATCGTTCGGATCGACGCGGGTCAGTTCACCGTCCCCGGCGCTTTCCACGGCGTTCCAGAGGTCGTTCGGGAACTCGCCTTCCGCAAAGCTGCTGACATCGATATTGGCATAGTCCGGCCGGATATCCATGAGCTGGGTGATATTCTTCCGGCTTCTGCCCACGGCGTAACTCTGGAAGAATTCGCCGATCTGGTAGAAGAGCATGACCTCCACACCTTCGTGGTATTCGCCGAGCGCGATGGCGCCGATGGTGGCGACGACCATCAGGAAGTTCTCGTCGAAGACTTGGCCGTGGCCGATGTTGCGGACCGCCTTCAAGAGGATGTCGTAGCCGACGATCAGGTAGCCGACGATGCACAGCGAGAACTGGATATATGTCGGCAGATCCTCCGCGAGGTGCAGCGAGACGAAGAGCACAAGGCCGATCAGGATCCGGATCAGGGTTTTTCGTTGTTTGCGTGTCATTCCTTTGAACATGCGTGTCTCCTGTTGCGCCAAAAGGGGCGCAGTGCGGTCCCTAGAATTCGATCTCGCAGTCCGGCTCGAACTTGCGGCAGTTCTTCAGAACGGTTTTCATGATTTTCTTCTCATCTTTTTCATCGACGCCTTCCTCGAACTCGACGCTCATCTTCAGCGTCATGAAGTTGACCTTGGCTTCTTTGATGCCTTCGGTCTCATTCGCGGCCACTTCCATCTTGTTGGCGCAGTTCGCGCAGTCGACTTCGATCGCATACTGTTTTTTCATAGCTGTCCTCCTGTTATCTGCCGGCCCGTTCACAGATGGCCGGCCAAACATTTTTATGGTTGTTCAATTGAATAAATATTCAAATGTAATTCCATTATAAACGTACTTTATGTATTGTAAAGCCCTTTTGGACACTGTCAAAGGTTTTTTGCCGGAAATCTGCGCAATGCAAAAAAAGATGCCAAAATGCGGTCTGCCTGTTAGAATGTGACCATAAGAAACACCTGCGTGAAAGGGTATAAGAAAGAAGGAACCGCCATGCCGGCACAATTTGATATGGAATCGCTGCACGCCTATCCCTGTCTGCGTGCAGATCTGGGAAAACTGCGCAATAATATCCGCAGCGTCGTCAGCACCTGTTCGGCGGCCGGTATTGAAGTGGCCGGCGTCGTCAAAGGATTTAACGGGCTCGTCCCGGCAATGGCGCCGTTCGCGGAGGAGGGCTGCAGACAGATCGCCTCATCGCGTCTTGAGCATTTGAAAGCAGCGCGGGAAGCGGGGCTTTGCCGGGAAGCCGGAGACGCGGACAACGGTCTTCCCGAGACCCTGCTCGTTCGCATCGCGATGCTGTCGGAAGTGCCGGCTGTTGTGCGGTATGCGGACATGAGTCTGGAAAGTGAACCCGCGGTGATTGGCGCGCTGGAAGAGGAAGCTGCCCGGCAGGGCGTTTCTCACGGCGTCATCCTGATGGCGGATCTGGGGGATCTGCGGGAAGGGTTCTGGGACAAGGATGAGATGGTGGACTTTGCGGTCCGGATCGAGGAAGAGATGCCGCATATCGAGCTGGTCGGTGTGGGGGTCAACCTCGGCTGTTACGGCGCGATCTGCCCGGATACGGATAAGATGAACGAATTGATCGGGATCGCTGAGCGGATCGAGGCGCGGATCGGCAGAAAACTCCGGTATATTTCCGGCGGGGCGACGACCTCGTATCCGCTGGTCCTGGACGGCAGCATGCCGGCGCGCATCAATCATCTCCGGATCGGAGAGGGGATCATCACGAATTACGATCTGCCGCACCTGTGGGGGCTCGACACGGCACCGCTGCGGGCGGATGTGTTCACGCTGGAGGCGGAAGTCATCGAGGTCAAGAAAAAACCGACCCATCCGGTCGGCCGGATCTTTGTGGATTGCTTCGGCGATACACCGGTGTATGAGGACCGGGGGATCCGCCGCCGCGCGCTGCTCGGCATGGGCAAGCTGGACTACGCTTTGCAGGATGCCCTGATGCCCCGTCTCGCCGGTGCATTCTTGGTGGGGGACAGCAGTGACCATGCGATCCTCGACGTGGAAGACTGTGCGGGAGATGAAAAGATGTCCCCGGTCAAAGTCGGGGACATTGTCACGTTCGATCTGAAGTACTCGGCCGTCCTGTATCTGACGTCCTGTCCGTATATTCGCATGGAATTCGTCGGTTGAAATGATCAGTCCATTGGGTCCTTGCTGATCAGTTCCTGCAGGACCTGATTGGCGACATCGCCCGCGACCTCCGCACCGCTGCCGCCGTTTTCGACGAGCACGACGAAGGCGTACGGATACCCTTCGTTACGGATGTATCCGTAGAACCAGGAATGCGGGGTCTTGCCGTCGCCGACTTCCGCGGTGCCGGACTTGGCACACAGATCGAGCCCCGGGAAATTGTCTTCTCCGTAGGTGGCGACAACATCGTTGTGAAGCATGCTGTCGAGGACCTCGGCGGTAGATTCCTTGATCAGGCGGTCCTTGCCGGGGCTGAATGTGAAGTCCGCATCCCAGCCGTTGGCGAAGGTGACGTCTTTGATCAGGGTCGGATTGACCGCGACGCCGCCGTTGGCAATGGCGCCCATATAGACCATCATCGCGCACGGGTTGACCATGTCATGGTACTGTCCGATGCCCGCCCAGGCGAGGGCGAGATCGGTCGACGGGAAATCGAACGTCCCGGCGGCGGTCTCAATGCCGTTGATGTTGTACTGGCCGGTGATACCGGCTTTTTCAGTATACTCTTTCAGTGCGGACGGGCCGATCTTGAGCGTGATGTCCGCGAATGCGCAGTTGCAGGAATTGGCGAGAGCATCTTCAAAACTCTGCGTTCCATGTCCGTACGGGCAGGTGATGCGGTCCGTTTCGGCATCGCCGAAGGAGATCACTTCCGGGCAGGTGTATTCGTAACTGTCAAGACCATCCAGCGTTTCGATCGCCGCTGTCGCTGTGATGACCTTGAAGATCGACCCCGGCACGAACGTGCTGGAGAGGAACTTGTTATAGTAAGCGCCTTCCATATCCTCGGCGGAGAGATCCGGCGGATCGGTCGGGTCGTAGTTGGGTGAACTCACCATGCAGAGGATCTCGCCGGTCTCGTAGTTATAGACACCCACCGTCCCGTTGCGGCCGGCCAGCGCGGCGTTCGCAACAGCGCAGACGTCCGCGTCGATGGTGAGGATCAGGTGTCTGCCGCTGCCGGTGATCGAATACGTGCCCATGAGGAAGCTGTATCCGACCAGTTTGTCCGCGAATACCCGGTTTGCGCCGGTCGAAATATTACCGACCGCGTCACCCACCGCGTGGAGCGTGGCGCAGCGCGTCCAGTAGTCTTCGTTGTAGCGGGGCACACCGGTATCGGTGTTCTCCATCAGCAGCGTCTCGTTGCGGTCGTAGATCGATCCTTTGCCGAGATAGCCGTTCGTGTAGACATCGCCATTGCCGGGGTAGGCAGCCCAGTCGCCGCCGTCGCGGGCGAGTTCATAGATGTAGTATCCGAGCCCCAGGATCAGGACCAACGCCAGTGCAACGCAGAGGCGGGCGCGACGTTTCATTTTATTCATTTATCAGCGCCTCCTTTCCTGTTGCGGATGCCTTTGCCGGCGTTCCCGGCGTTTCTTCTGAAAGACCGCGGTCCTTTACCGCGCCGCTGCCGTCCTTCCGTGTCGGCATCCAGTTCGAGCCAGTCCACGACATCGTCCATCACATCCTCCGAGAGTTTGGATCTGGAGCGCTTGGACCGCTTGCCGGCGTACTGGTCTTCCTGCGCGTAGATCGCGTCGTAGTTCTGTGCGGTTTCACGGGGACTGCCGTAGCGGGCATAATAATCGCCGTCATCGTTGTCCTGCTGGTCGAACATTTCTTCGGGATCGTCCGAGACCGACTTGACCGCCAGTGATGCGTTCTGCCGGGTGTCCGCCGCTTTGAGGAAGGCGAGCAGTCCCCAGGAAGTGAGCATGCTGGTGCCGCCGTTCGAGAGGAACGGGAGCGTGACACCGGTGAAGGGGAAGATATCGAGAGAACCGAGCACGTTCATGCACGACTGGAAAATGATCAGCGAGGTCGCCGCGCAGGCGGCGATCGTGAAGAACGTAGATCTGCCGAAATTGATGGAGCGGACTGCGAACAAGCCGAGTGCGATCAGGGAAAAGACCGCCAGCAGGGCGATGAGCAGCCCCCACTCTTCGCTGATGAGCGGGAATACGAGATCCGTATCCGCCGCGAAGACCGAATGGAACCACCCGTTGCCCGCACCGAGCCCGAAACAGCCGCCGCTCGCTGCCGCGGACATGCCGCGCACCTGCTGGAACCCGCCCGCATCCGGGAAGTCCCAGGCGTGCAGCCAGGTCGCGAACCGTTCGGTGATATGGGGGACGAACCGGATCAGCAGCAGCACACCGGCGCCGCATGCGCCGACCACCAGCATGAGCGCGCCGAACTGGCCGCTGCGCAGGAAGGCGATGATCAGGAAGGTGACGAAGAAGATCGCCGCTGTGCCGAAGTCATTCATGACGGCCAGCGTACCCAGACAGAATACGGAGAAGCCGATGAACAGCGTCAGGTTTTTCTTTTCGTACAGTTCATCCAGCGTGGCGCTTCCGATAAAAATGAAAGCGATCTTAACGAGCTCGGACGGCTGCAGCATATAACTGCCGATCTTGACCCAGTTGACCGCGCCGAAGGAAGCGCTGCCGAATACGATGTTGATGAGCAGCAGAAGGACGCTGGCGATCACGAGGAGCCGCCGTACGGCTAGCGACCGGCGCAGATCCCGCAGGTACCAGCACATGGCGATGAAGAGGCCCATGCCGAGGAAGATCGCGAGCAGCTCGGTCGTGATCCCGCCCGGATCGGACGTGGCGACGACGGCGAGGTTGATCGTGCAGAGGAAGAAGACGATGGTCTCCATCTCAAAACAGACCTGCCCCTGGCCGCGCATGAACGCGCAGTACGCCCACATGGAAACGCCGAACAGCAGGAATGCCAGGATCACGATAAAGGAAAGTTCCGCGCCTTTGGCGGCGATGAGCTGGATGCATGTCAGCAGCTGGAAGGCGCTGAGCGCGCCAAGGCTCGCCCACGGCGTGAACCGGGTCGAATGTTTTTCGCGCATCATCACGTTGCGCTGTTTTTCCGCGAGGCTCGGGGGCATGAGTGTGCAGTCCACACCGCCGATCGTCAGGGTGTCGCCCATCCGGATCAGCGTGGGGCCGTTCACTGTGCGGCCGTTGACCTTGCTGCCGCTCTTGCTGTCGAGGTCGCTGTAGTACCAGTCGCCGCGGCTGTTGCGCACCAGCGTGCCGTGGTTGCGCGAGACGGTCATGATGTCGACGTGCAGGTCAACGCTTTTGTCGCGGCCGATGACGTTCTCCCAGTGCAGGATCGGAACGAAGTGGCTGCCGGGCAGGCTGAGATAGCCCCAGATCTCCGGCGGCGTCTTGGCGCGCAGGAGAGAGAGGATGGCCCGGCCGATGATCAGGAACGCAAGGAACACAAAGACGAACCGCACGACTGTCGTGTAATACAGTGCGAGCTGCGGGAAGGACCGGAAGATGCCTGATAAAGCCTCCATCAGCGGGGCGGTTTTCTCTGTGATCGTTTCTATCATGGTGGATACAGTATACCATTAATCGTCGTATCATACCACTTAAGGAGCCTTTAGATATGCGGCATCGGGAGATTCTCTGGTTGAAATAATGGGCTTTTTCATATAAAATTTTTCTGTATGCAGTCACGCCGGGAGACAGTCTCCGTACAAGGCGGGGCAGCAGGATCGTATCAGTCATAATGAGAGAGAAAAAACCAGTGAGCAAACAGAAAGCAAAAATCGTAGAAACCGTTAAAAACAACGCCGTCAAAAGCGGCGCGGCAATGCGCAGCGGGGCTGCTTCCGCGGCAGATAAAGTGCGCAGCACCTACAGAGACCTGCACCCGAAGAAAAAGCGCGGTGACCGGTACGACGGCAAACGCGTCGATGTGGATGCCATCCATTACGCGATGGTCCATCTGTATAACAACCGCACCGATGCTGAAGTTTTCATTAAGGAAACCTTTGATGTTTCGAAGGTTCTCGCTTACGTAGAAAAGAAGAACCAGGAAGATCCGAGTTTCCCCACCAAACCATGGCACGTCTTTGTCCAGGCGGTGGCGAAGACGATCTATGAACGCCCGATGCTCAACCGCTTCATCTGCGGGCGCCGCGTGTACGACCGCAACAAGGTGATCATGAGCTTCATGGTCAAGCAGGAATTCGAAGACGGAGCCGAGGAACTGATGCTGATGGCGAACGCCCGGCCCGAGATGGTGCTCGATGATATGAGCCATCTGATCCTCGGCGATACCAGAAAACTCCGTAAGGGAGGAGAAAGTTCGACGACCGAGAAGATCCTCGATGTCTACAAAAAGATGCCCCGCAGCGGGCAGCGCGCGATCATCGAGACCGTCAAGTGGCTGGATTACCACGGGGTCCTGCCGCCCGACATTATCGAGACGCAGGTCCATCACGCAACGGTGCTGATGAGCAACCTCGGCAGCATCAAGTGCGACGCGCCGTACCATCATCTCAACAACTTCGGGACGAACTCCATCGTCTGCACGGTCGGCGAGATCCACAAAGAGCCGGTCTACGATGAGAACGGGGAAGCGCACATCACGGATGTGGTCGATTTCGGTCTGACGCTGGATGAGCGCATCGCGGACGGGTTCTACTTCGCGAAGTCGGTGAAGGTCCTCAAGTACATCCTGGACAACCCGGAGGTGCTGGACAAACCGCTGCAGGAGCCGCTCGGGGTCGAGTTCTAAGGAACGTCTGCACCGCATCAGATATCAACTATCCGTTATTGCATAGACAGAAAACATATTCATACGATTACACTAGAAATGATTACAAAAACACCTTGGTATAAGACGTATCAGGAAGTCGGCATCCCGGAGCATCTGGATTACCCGGACATGTCGATGTTCCAGCTGATCGAGACCAACGCGCAGGCGTATCCGGACGGGATCGCTTACGAATTCCAGAATACAAAGGTCACCTTCGCAGAATTCATCGCAAAGGTGCACACTTGCGCCAAAGCGCTGCGCGCGCTCGGCATCGCACCGGGGGACCGGGTCACGATCTGCATGCCCAATGCACCGCAGGGCATCCTCATGTTCTACGCGCTCAACCTGATGGGGGCGATCCCGAACATGGTCCATCCGCTTTCCTCGGAAGGGGAGATCGAATTCTATCTGAAGTTTTCGCACAGCAAGGCGGTCCTGGTGCTCGATCTGTTCTACACCAAAGTCGCCGCTGTCGCGGGCAATGCGCCGGAACTGGAACATATCATCGTGGCGGACATCGCTACGGAGCTCAAAGGAGCGCTGCGGTTCGGGTACAGGATGACTTCCGGCCGCAAGATCAATAAAAAGAACAAGAAGGCAGAGAAGATCGCCGGGACGATCTCCTGGACAGACTTTATCGCCAAAGCTGCGTCCTGGACGCAGGATTATATCAAACCGGCACGAGGCGCCGATCCCGGCGCGATCCTCTACAGCGGCGGCACCACCGGCACGACGAAGGGCATCCTGCTCTCCAACCTGAATTTCAACGCGTTGGCGCTGCAGCTGACGGCATTTGTTCCCGGCGTTGCGCCCGGTCAGAAGATGCTGTCCATCATGCCGATCTTCCACGGATTCGGTCTGGGTGTCGGCATCCACTCGATGCTCGTGCTCGGCGTCACTTGCCACCTGGTGCCCAAGTTCAGTGTGGACACCTATGCAAAACTGCTGAAGACCGTTCAGCCCAACTACATCGCGGGTGTGCCAACACTGTACGAGGCGCTGCTGCGCAGCGACAAGATGCAGGGCGTGGATCTGGCCTGCCTGAAGGGCGTCTTCTCGGGCGGCGATTCCTTGTCGGTCGAACTCAAACGCAAGGTGGACCGGTTCCTCAAGGATCACGGCGCGACGATCGAAGTGCAGGAAGGGTACGGTCTGACCGAATGCGTCACGGCGAGCTGCCTGACCCCGCGCGGGTATTATAAGGAAGGCAGTATCGGCATCCCGTTCTCCGATACGTATTACAAGATCGTCAAACCGAGCACGAAGATCGAAGAGCCCTACGGCCGGGAAGGAGAGATATGCATTGCGGGGCCTTCGGTCATGATCGAATACATCGACAACGAAGAAGAGACCGCCAGTACGCTCCAGTGGCACGAGGACGGCAGACGCTGGCTCCACACCGGAGACCTCGGCATGCAGGATGAAGAAGGCTTTATCTATTTCCGCCAGCGCATCAAGCGGATGATCGTCAGTTCCGGGTACAATATTTACCCGTCGCAGCTGGAAAACATCATCGACGGCAACAAGCACGTCCTGATGAGCGCGGTCGTCGGTGTTCCCGATCCGTACAAAGTCCAGAAGGTCAAGGCGTTCATCGTTCTGAAGAAGGGCGTTTCTCCGACACCGGAGGTCAAGGCGGATATCGAAGAACACTGTCGCAAGAACATCGCGCACTACGCGTTGCCATATGAATATGAATACCGCGACAGCCTGCCGCAGACGCTGGTCGGCAAAGTGGCGTTCACAGTGCTGGAGAAGGAAGCGCTGGAGGAGGTGTCCGACAGCCCGGAGCAGGATCCGGATGCGCCGAAAAAAGCGGCAAAGGCGCCGAAAGAGCCGAAGGCACCGAAAGAACCGAAGGCGCCGAAAGAGCACAAGGCACCGAAGACCGGGAAAAAGAAGGGGGGAGAAACCTCTGCTCGCGGTGAGAAAAACGCTGCGGACAGCGAATAACTGTTGATAAGCCGGCATGGCTTCTATATAGTATAAACACGTCGATAAAAGAAACGCCCCGGGCAAGCGGGGCGAAAAAAGGAGACTTAACATGGACTACGCAAAAGAGTATCAGAAAAAACTGACCACCGCGGAAGAGGCTGTCAAAGTCGTCAAATCCGGGGACTGGGTCGACTACACATGGTGCATGACCCATCCGGTCGCGCTGGACAAGGCGCTGGCTGCCAGAAAAGATGAGCTGACGGATGTCAAGGTCCGCGGCGGCGTCACGATGTGGATGCCCGAGATCGCAAAGGCGGATGATGCTGGTGATCACTTCACATGGCACAGCTGGCACTGCAGCGGTGTGGACCGCAAGGTCATCAAGAAGGGCATGGGCTACTTCGGCCCGATTCGTTACTCTGAGCTGCCCAACTATTACAGGGACAATGTGGCGGACATTGATGTCGTCATGTTCTCCGTTCCGCCGATGGACAGATTCGGCAACTTCAACTTCTCCCTGTCACCGTCTCACACCGACGCGATCCTGTCCCGCGCGAAGCACGTCATCGTAGAAGTCAACGAGAATCTGCCCTGGGTCTACGGCCTGACGCAGTCGGAAGTCAACATCAAGGACGTGGATGCGATCGTGGAGTGCAACACGCCGCTGGTCGAGATGGGCAGCGCCCCGGCGACCGAGATCGACAAGAAGGTCGCGGAACTGATCGTTCCCGAGATCCCGAACGGTGCCTGCCTGCAGCTGGGCATCGGCGGTATGCCGAATACCGTAGGCAGCATGATCGCGGAGTCCGACCTGAAGCATCTGGGTGTCCATACTGAAATGTACGTCGACGGGTTCGTCGATATCGCTGCTGCCGGTAAGATCGACGGCAGCTGCAAGTCCGTGGACCGCGGCCGTCAGGTCTTCGCCTTCGCGGCAGGCAGCAAGAAGCTGTTTGAGTATGCGGACCGCAACCCGGATGTCATGGGGGCACCGGTCAATTACACGAACGACGTGCATGTCGTTTCCGAGATCGACAACTTCATCTCCATCAACAACGCGGTCGATATGGATATCTTCGGCCAGATCAACTCCGAGAGCGCCGGCACCCGCCATATCTCCGGCACCGGCGGCCAGCTCGACTTCGTCATGGGTGCCTACCTGTCCAAAGGCGGCAAGAGCTTTATCTGCATGTCCTCCACGATGACAGACAAACAGGGCAACGTGAAGAGCCGCATCCTGCCGACGCTGAACCCCGGTTCCATCGTCACCTGCCCCAGAAGCTGCACGCAGTATGTCGTCACCGAGTACGGCATGGTCAACCTCAAGGGCATGTCCACCTGGGAGAGAGCGGAAGCGCTGATCGGCATCGCGCATCCGGACTTCCGTGAACAGCTCATCGCGGACGCCGAGAAGATGAACATCTGGAGACGCTCCAACAAATAAGGGCCATCACAGCAGAATAAAGACCCGGGCCGGTACTGCCGGTCCGGGCGAACTATATAGAAAAAGGAATCGCGAAAGACAATGAAAGAGTTCTTAAAGAGGAAGAACATCGTCATCTCAGGGAAGCGCTACGGCATCGATGCCCTCGGCGCAATGGCACAAGGGTTGTTCGCCTCGCTTCTGATCGGTACGATCCTCAATACGATCGGCACGCAGTTTCATATCGGCTGGCTGACGCAGGTAGTCGCTACAGTCGGCGGAGTTGATTACACCGTCGGCGGACTTGCTTCCGCAATGAGCGGGCCCGCGATGGCCATCGCGATCGCGTACGCGCTGCAGGCACCGCCACTGGTCCTGTTCTCGATGACTGCGGTCGGCTTCGCTGCAAATGCACTGGGCGGCGCCGGTGGCCCGCTCGCCGTACTGTTCGTCGCCATCATCGCGACGGAGTGCGGGAAGGCGGTTTCAAAGGAAACGAAGATCGACATCCTTGTGACACCGATCGTAACCATTCTCATTGGCATCGGACTGTCCGCACTGATCGCGCCGGGTCTCGGCAAACTGGCGTCGTACGTCGGCAATCTGATCATGTGGGCGACCGACCTGCAGCCGTTCCTAATGGGGATCATCGTCTCTGTCGTTGTCGGCATGGCGCTGACGCTGCCGATCTCTTCGGCGGCGATCTGTGCGGCACTGAGCCTGACAGGGCTCGCAGGCGGTGCGGCAGTGGCCGGCTGCTGTGCGCAGATGGTTGGTTTCGCCGCCATGTCCTTCAAAGAAAACCGCTGGGGCGGTCTGATCTCGCAGGGCATCGGCACCTCGATGCTGCAGATGCCGAACATCATCAGAAATCCCCGCATCTGGATCGCGCCTACCGTGACAGCGGCGATCACCGGGCCGATCGCGACCTGCCTGTTCAAACTCCAGATGAACGGTGCGCCGATCAATTCGGGGATGGGCACTTGCGGATTCTGCGGCCAGATCGGTGTCTGGACCGGGTGGGTCTCGCCGAGCGAGGCTGCCCTTGCAAGAGGCGCTGAGGTCATCTTGCCCACCGGTTTTGACTGGATCGGCTTGTTCCTGATCAGTATCATCCTGCCAGCTGTCCTGGCACCGCTGATCAACGCGGCGTGCAGGAAGATGGGCTGGGTCAAAGACGGAGATCTGACGCTGGCGGCATAGAGCGCATACAGCCATCTTGTATCGTTGATCAGTCAAAAGAGAAACAGGAAACCCCGGTGATTCGCCGGGGTTTTTCGCGCAAAAATCAAGGCTATTTTGAACTATGCATTGCATGTATTTTGTATGTATTATCAGTACATAAATACAACAATAAACCTGCCCAAAACCTATTGTCATACGCTGTGGTCGATGCTACTATGTGCATACAAGAAAGGTCCGCAAGAGAACAGATCAAGGTCCTGCAGAGAGGGGACCGGGATCTGAAAAGGATCTGGGTCCGGAACCGACAGAGAAAGGTCCGGATCAAAAGTGAAACCACCGGGAGGATCCGAAAGCCGAAGAAGGAGCCGGAGGACGCCGGGCAGGGACTGCGGACATTCTGAAAATAAACCGCCCATTGTACGGACGGGAAAGAAAGAAGGTGGAGCCACCGGAAATGCAGAACAAAATCGAACAGGTATAGTACCGGTCGATTTGGAACAAAGATCGCCTTTGCCGGGCACGGAGATGCGCGGAAAGGAAATGGAAAAGTGAAAGCATAAACAAATCTGCCAATACAGAGGACTGATCAGCAAGTGTGTAGTCCGAGCGAATGAAGCGCCGGAAAGCAAGTCCAAGAAGCAGACGGAAATGACGGAAACTTTGCCGCAAGGAATCTTTGGAAAGAAGGACCGGTACTATTATTTTGTAAAAAAAGAGAGCCGGCGGCTCTCCTTTGTCCGGCAGCAGCCGGTTTTTTTATTGTTTCAGGCGGATCGCGGCCGCATTGGCATGACCGCTCAGGCCTTCGCCTTTTGCGAGCCGTTCAACGACCGGCGCAAGCTTTTGCATCGCGCTGTCGGAGAACCGCTGGTAAGTGCAGGTCTTCAGGAAGGTCCCGACATAAACGCCTCCCGTGTAGCGGGCGGCGCCGAGCGTCGGCAGGGTGTGGTTGGTCCCCGACGCATAATCGCCGAAGACTTCCGCGGTATTCTGCCCGATGAACAGAGAGCCGTAATTGCGCACACTGCTGATGACATATTCCTCATCCGCCTGCCGGACATTGATCTCCAGGTGTTCCGGCGCGTAGCTGTTGGCGTATCTGACTGCATCGGTCAGATCGTCCGCGAGCAGCACTTCGCCGTGGTCCGCCCAGGACTTCGCGGCGATGCCGGCAGTGTCCAGTTCGGTGAGCTGTGCTTCGACGCACGCGATCACCTTCAGGCCGAAAGCGCGGTCGGTCGTGACCAGGATCCCCTTGGCCAGAAAATCATGCTCGGACTGCGCCAGCAGATCGGCGGCTGTGACTGCCGGATCCCCGCTGCCGTCCGCGATGATCATAACTTCGCTCGGCCCGGCGAGGAAATCGATGCCGACTTTGCCGTAACACTGTTTTTTTGCTTCGGTCACAAAGGCATTTCCCGGCCCGACGATGATGTCGACGGGGTCGATCGAGGCTGTGCCGTAGGTAAATGCGGCGATGGCCTGCGCGCCGCCGGTGACGTAGATCTCATCCACACCGGCGATATCCATGGCGACCAGAGTCTTCGGCTCGATGCTGCCGGTCCCTTTGACTGCCGGGGAACAGGCGCAGACGCGTCCGACACCCGCCGCTTTGGCGGGAATGCCCAGCATCAGCGCTGTGCTGTAGAGCGGATAGTTGCCGCCCGGCACGTAGCACAGGCAGGAGGAGACAGGGATGATCCGGTGTCCGAGATCCATTCCCTGCACCGGCGCGAAGCCGGACAGCTCGTGCATGCTGGCACGCTGCGCTTCCGCGAAGGCGCGGATGTTGGCGGCAGCCTGGCGCATGTCGGCGATCATCTCTTCCGGGACTTGTTCATAAGCCGCCTGGATCTCCTGCTCCGTGACGCGGAGCGATTCGCGCAGACAGCCGTCAAACTGCTCATTGTAGGCAGCCAGCGCGGCGTCCCCCTCTGTACGGACTCTGGCGATGATCCCGGAGACGAGCGCGGCGCGCTCCTGATTCTCCGCTTCTGTTCTTGGTTTTGCTTCCTTGATCGTTTGCATGGTTCCCTCTTATTCCGTCTGCGGCAGTGTCTTGTGCCGGAGACTGTACGATTCCTGAAAAAGGATGGTTTCATAATAGAAAGAATCGCTTGGCTTGTCAATTCGGCTGCCCGCCGCGAAAGCCGGGCGGTCCTGGCCGGCGGTGCGCGTTATTCTGCGTGCGCCAGGGCGAAGGCTTCCAGGACGAAAAGGTCTTCGTGATCGTGCAGGGAAAGACCGGTCAGCTGTTCGATCTTCTCCAGCCGGTAGAGCAGGGAGTGCCTGTTCAGATGCAGCTCCTTGGCGGTCTGGCTGGCATTGTAGTTGGTCGCCAGATAGACCATCAGGGTCTGCATGAGCCCGACTTTGGAATGCTCGTCATACGCCAGCAGGTCTTTAAAGACTTCTTCGGCGCTTTCTCTGACGGCGTCGCTTTCCGAGAGGACGCTGCCGATGAGAGCCCGGCGGGTGTTGCGGTAGAAGATGCGGGTCTCGCGGAGGCTGCCGTGCATCCCAAGAGTGAGAGCTTGTCTGGCCTGCCTGTATGTGACAGCGAAGCCGGGATCGTTCTCCGACAGATCGCTGATCCCCCACAGGAAGGTGCAGCGGAGGCCGGCCGTCTGCAGCGCCGCGGCTTCAAACCGGTCCAGCAGAGCATCCAGCGCCTGTTCGGAATAGGGCGGTTTGTTGCCTATATAAATGATAAAACTCTGATTGACATGAGCGGCCATGATAGCGACACCCTGCCGGCGGGCTTCCTGCAGGATCGCCTGTTCCACATCGGCGGTCATCTGTGCGAGCTGCGGGGTGAAGGGGTCGCGGGCGTCGGCGGCATGTTCAAAGCGGACGTACAGCATGACGCAGAAGTATGTGGTCGAAAGATCGAATCCCAGATACTGCCCCTGCGCGAGCAGTTCCTCGCGGGACGCTTCCGAGCCGGTCGCCAGATCCCAGACGAAGTCGTTGCGGTACCTGCCTTCGGTCATCAGTTCGATGTTCTGCCGGTTGAACCAGAACGACAGCGGGAACGCGATGTATTTCTGCGCATAGTCTTCATGGTCGTACAGCGGGTTTTCCGGTCCGTCGAGCAGGTACAGGAATACTTCGCCGTATTTGAAACCGCCGATGGCGATATCCGAGCGGAGAAGGCAGGCGGGATCCGGTTCCTCCGGAATCGCGTTGCTTTCACCGATGATGACGCCCTGGCGGTCAGTGATGCGGACAGCGCAGTTCAGTTCGCGATGGATCAGAGAGGCTGTTTTCTTGAGGGGGACAAGTTCGAAGAACTGGTCAAACAGAGATTGCTGGACCTGCTGCAGCGCAGCGATCTCTTTCTCATGGATCGCACTGAATACGTCTGCCTGCAGATCCGCGAAGTTCGTTTCCCAGGGCACCTCGATCAGCGTGACGGCAAGCGTATCCGCCAGCCGGACCACGGATGAGGGGATGCGGGCGTCTTTGTCGTGCAGCGCCCAGATGAGCGCGGCGACTTCTTTTTCGTGTGCGATGAGCACAAGGTCCTCCATAAGGCTGGTATCCGTCTCCCATCCCCACACCTTGGAAATGATGATCTCGCCTTTGTTGAAAAACTCGTCAAAAGGCGGTTCCTGGATACGGGTCGAGATGACCGCTACGGAGGAAAAATCCTGCGGCTGGGTCAGCACTTCGGAGAGGGCGGGATGGTCGTTCAGAAAGTCCTGGAGTGTGTATTTCATGGCGTTTTTCGTGTTTCTTAAAGGTGTTTCTGCGCGCGGAAGGCTGTCTGCGCCGTGCTGACAACCCCTGCTAATCATTATCCGCATCATACTACATTTGCAGTTGTCCATGCAACAGTTTGTCCGAGAAAAAATAATCGACATCCAACAAGTTGTTGGTTTAAAAGTGCTGGGTGATTCTGTAGAATGATAGTGGATAAAAATGCGCTGTCAGTTCGAAAGGGGGCGGGCGGTGCAGAGTAGAATAAATCAATGCTCGAAGGAGGTACCTAAATGAATCAGGTCAAGATCGACTTCGAACGGTGCAAGGAATGCGGATACTGCATCCACTACTGCCCGAAGAAGGTCCTCGTCAAAGGGGATAAGATCAACAAAAAGGGTTATTTCGCAGCGGAAGTTGCGGCACCCGAAGCATGCATCGCGTGTGGAACATGCGCGAGAGTCTGCCCGGATGTCTGCATTTCTGTGTATAAGGACGTCGAGTAGGAGGTGGACAGAACATGAGCAAAGAAGCAGTATTCATGCAGGGCAACCAGGCCATGGCAGAAGCCGCTATCAGAGGTGGCTGCAAAATGTTCTTCGGTTACCCGATCACACCGTCCAGCGAAGTTCCTGAATACTACGCACAGGTGATGGTCGAAAGACCCGAAGAGAACATCGTTTACATCCAGGCGGAGACCGAGTGTTCCGCATTCAACATGATCGCAGGCGCGGCTGCAGCCGGCCACAGAGCTATGACCGCAACAGCCGGTCCGGGATTCTCCCTCGGCCAGGAAGCCATGTCTTACATGAGCGCGGCTGGTCTGCCGGGCGTTGTCGTCCAGATCATGAGACCGGGCCCGGCTGACGGCGAGATCCTGCCGGCACAGGGCGACTACTTCCAGATCACAAGAGGCGGCGGCCATGGTGACTACTACACACTGGCGCTGGCGCCCTGGTCCATCCAGGAACTCGTTGAGATCATGCAGGAAAGCTTTGTTCTCGCTGAGAAGTACAACAACCCGGTCGTCGTCGTTTCCGACGCGATGCTGGCTAAGCTGAGAGAGTCCGTCGTTCTGCCGGATTACACCGACAATGAAGCGGCTCCGGAAGAAAAGCACAACACCCTGACCGGTGCGAAGGGCAGAAAGAGACATCTGATCACCACCTGCGGTTTCGGTGCTGTCCAGTGGAATCAGTTCAACAACGATCTGCAGAAGAAGTATGCTGAGATCGCTGCGAACGAAAAGAGATACGAAAGCTATTTCATGGACGAAGATCCGGACATCGTCGTCGTGGCATTCGGTGCGTACTCGCGCGTCTGCCTGAGCGGTGTCAAGATGGCAAGAGAAGCTGGTCTGAAGGTCGGCATGATCCGTCCGATCTCCCTCTGGCCGTTCCCGGACAATGCATTCGAAGGTCTGGACGGCAAGCAGTTCCTCGTCTGCGAGCTGAACGCCGGCCAGATGGTCCAGGATGTCAAGCTGTCTGTCAAGAACAAGGATGACGTACATTTCTTCGGCATGCTGGGCGGTATCGTTCCGACTCCGAAGGAAATCTGTGCCGAGATCCAGAAAGTCGAGGTGAAATAGGATGAAAGTAGTATACGAAGCACCGAAAATCAATACCGGTGTCCCGACCACCTATTGCGGCGGCTGCGGTCACGGTATCATCAACAGACTCATCGCGGAAGTCGTCGATGAGATGGAACTGAAAGAAAAAGCTGTCCTGCTCTGGCCGATCGGCTGCTCCTGCGTCAATGTCAACACCATGGACATCGACCAGCTGTGCTGCCTGCACGGCAGAGGCCCGGCTTCCGGCACCGGCATGAAGAGAGCAAATCCGGACAACCTCGTTATCGTCTACCAGGGCGACGGCGACATGGTTTCCGAAGGTATGGCTGAGATCATGCATGCGGCGATCCGCGGCGAAAAATTCACTGTCATCTTCGTCAACAATGCGATCTACGGTATGACCGGTGCACAGATGGCGCCGACCACACTGCTCGGTCAGAATGCATCCACCGCTCCCGGCGGCAGACTGGTCGTCAACTCCGGTTACCCGGTCAAGATGGCTGAGATCCTGGCAGAACTGCCCGGCACTGTCTACAGCGAGAGAGTCACTGTCAACACACCGGCCAACATCATCAAGGCTAAGAAGGCTATCAAGAAGGCGTTCGAGCTGCAGATGAAGGGCGAGGGCATGACATTCGTCGAAGTTCTGTCCATGTGCCCGACCGGCTGGAGCATGAGCCCGGTCAAGGCTTGCGAGTGGATCGATTCCACCATGACCGAGATTTTCCCGCTCGGCGTTGTCAAAGATGAAACTGAAGGGCTGAAACAGCAGGAGGAGGCAGCGAAATGAAATTAGAATTACTGTTTTCCGGTATTGGCGGCCAGGGCGTCATGCTGCTGGGCGAAACGCTCTGCGCTGCAGCGATCAGAGCTGGTAAGAAAGTAACATTCTCCCCGTTCTACGGTCAGGAGAAGAGAGGCGGCCGCACCATGTGCAACATCGTCGTCTCCGATGAGATGGAGAGCCCGATCATCTCCGAAGCGAAGGTTATGCTGTTCATGGACGAGAGATCCCTGCAGGACTACGAATACATGATGGCTGAAGACGGCGTCATGATCCTCAACAGCGATACCATCGACATCGAGCCGACCGTCAAGTGCGCGAAGGTCGACAGAGTTCCGATCTACACAATGGCGCAGGAACTCGGCAATGCGAAGACCATGAACATGGTCGCGCTGGGCTACGTCCTGAAGTATCTGCCCGAGATCGACTACAACATGGTCATTGAAGAGGTTGAGAAAGCATTCGCAAGAAAGGCGAAGCTGATCCCGCTCAATGTCAAGGCAGTCGAAACCGGCTATGCAGCTGCGCAGAAGGCTGAATAATTAAGCTGATATTCTGAACCGGGTTTCAAAGGGGGACCCGGTTCAGGGTGGTTATAAAAGGAGATTAGAATTATGGACTATGGTTTTGCACAGCGCGTGCTGCAGAGCAAGCAGCCGCTCATCAGAGTCATCGACCGTTACATGCATGAAGATCCCGAAAACTTCATTTCCTTCGCGGAAGGTAACCCGGGCTTCGAATGCATGGCGACTGATAAGATCATCGAGATCGCAAAGCAGGTCATGACAGAAGACACCGCTGAAGTTCTTCTCTATGGTGAGAACTCCGGTAACTTCGAACTTAAAGACGCGATCCGTGACAGATGGAAGAGAGTCAAGGGCATCGATGCTCCGGACGACGACATCCTGATCACGACCGGCGGCCAGCAGGTTCTGTACCTGAGCCCCCGTCTGTTCGTCAACAAGGGCGACAACGTTCTGATGGAAGAGATTTCCTACGCTGGTATGATCGACTCCGTCAAGGGCTTCGAAGGCAACCCGGTCGGCGTCAAAGTTGACGAAGACGGCATCAACATCGAAGACCTCGAGAAGAAGCTGCAGACAGTTCCGAACGTCAAGTACATCTACCTGATCCCGACGTTCAACAACCCGACAGGTGTTACCCTGCCGCTCGAAAAGAGAAAGGCTGTCTACGAACTGGCTTGCAAATATGACAAGCTGATCATCGAAGACGATCCGTATTCGGATATCCGTTACACAGGCGATCCGGTTCCGCCGATCAAGAGCCTGGATACTGAAGA